>DOUW01000096.1:3829-9925 GCA_003520365.1 Massilia sp. | reverse complement strand
CCGGCGAGGTCCGCGTTGCCGCTGGCGATTTCGGCGCTGGCGACCGCGATGGTCTCGGCCGAGGCCTTGATCTCGGCCACCATCGTCGCCAGGCGCGCGCGCATTTCCTTCAGCGCGACCAGCAGGCTGGCCGTGTCCCTGGCATCGGTGCGGATGTCCATCGCCAGGTCGCCGGCCGCGACGGCGCGCGCGATCTCGCGCGCGTATTCCGGCTCGCCGCCGAGCTGCTGCCAGATGGCGCGCACCACGAACCAGGACACGATGGCCAAAGCGGCCACCACCGCCAGGGCGGTGACGATCATGGTCCACAGCACGCGGCGCACGTTGGCCTCGCTGCTGTTGACGCCGGCGGAGAACTGTTCCTTGGCCTGGGCCTGGGTTTTTTCCAGGTCGGCGTTCAGGGTCGCCAGGGTGCTCTGCATCTTGCCGACCACGGCCTGGGGGTCGCCTTCTTCCATCTCGAGCATGATGCGCGCGGCCGACAGCGCCGGCGCATAGTAATCGTCGAATTCCTTCAGCAGGCGCGCGCCGTTCTCGCGCTGGCCGTCGATGCTGCCCAGCTGCGCCAGGTGCGCGCGCACCTTGTTGGCCTGCTCGCCGACCTGGGCGATGCGGTCCTTGTCGCCTTCGCTGACGGCGTCGCGCAGGCCGGCGGTCACCTCGGCGATCTCGAGCGTCAGCGTCTTGGACGCGTCCAGCACCGGGTAATCCACGCTCTCGGTGGCGTTGATCGACTTCAGCGCATCGGTCGCGATCATCGCGCTCACGCCCACGCCCAGGCCGAAAATCAGGGTCGAAATGACCGGAAGTGCCCAAATCCTGCGCTTGATGCTCATGTTCTTGTCTCTCACTCTCGACAAAACGCCCCGCTGGCGGGAAGCCGGCGGGGCGGGTTCGGAAAACAGCGTTTCGGTTGTTTACTGCGCGGTGTAGATCACTTTGACGCTGCCGTCGACGGCGCTCTTTTCGATGTAGCCGATCGCCTTCGGGTTGGCCGCGACCGCCGCCTTGACGGCGGCGCTGTTGGCGACTTCCTTCGGCATCGAGGCCTTGCCGGTGAAGACCAGCTTGGACCACAGGGCCTTGGCCTGGGACGCGTCCTTGTCGGTCACCTTCTTGTAGAACTCGGCGCGCACCGGCGCGTCTTCCGGCTGGTCGATCGGGGTCATCGCGGTCGACTTGCCGAGGAAGAACTGGGCGACCTGCTCCTTCGTCATCGAGGCTTCGGCGGCCTTCGGATTGACCACCACGGCCACCTCGGCCAGGGATGGAACGGCGGCAACAACGAGGGCGGCGGCGATCGCGGCGTTGATCAGTTGTTTCATGGGACGCTCCTTAGAACACGAAGTCGACGGCCACGGCGCCGACGGTCACGTCGCGGTGGAAGCCCGGCTGCGGGTTGAGCAGCAGGCCGCTGCCGACTTTCGGCTGGACGCGGTCGATTTGCGCCTTCAGGGCGATCGAGCGGTACAGGTCCCAGCGCACGCCGACCGAGGTCGTGCTCTGCTCGCCCTGGCCGACGCCGGTGTAGGGCAGGCGGGCGGCGCCCGCGCGCAGCGGCGCCAGTGCGGCCACGTTCGCCGGCACGGTATTGGTCGGATGGCCGTCGATTGCCAGCTTGGCGTGCATCACGTACGGCAGCACCTTGCCGAAGCGGTAGCCGCCCATGGCGTACCACGAGGTGGTGTCGTTGACGTAGCTGTCGGTCTTGCGCTTCGCGTACTCGCCCTGCAGGACGATGTTGTTCCAGTCCATGCCCAGGCCGACCGAGGTGAACGAGGCGTCCTTGTCGCGCGCTTCGAGTTCGTTGGCGAAGGTGGCCAGTTGCGGCAGGTTGTAGGTGGCGCCGGTGCCGCGCAGGGTGGTCAGGAGGCCAGCCAGGCTGGTCCAGTCGGTCACGGTGACCTTGGCGTCGGTGCGGCCGAAGCGCAGGGTGAACGGACCGTGTTCGGCCACCACGTTCAGGCCCAGCAGTTGCTCGCCCTCGGCGCGCAGGCCGTAGGCCAGCTTGCCCTTGGCGCGGCCGTAGGTCACCTGGGTGGTGACGGTGGTGTCGCCGAAGCCGTGCTGCCAGGTCAGGTCGACGCCGTCGACGCTTTCGAACGGCACCTGCGAGTACATCTCGTTCGGGGCGCGCAGGAAGGTGCTGGCGTAGCCGACGTTGCGGTAGTCGGAAATCATGAACACCGGCAGGCCGGTGCGGCCGATGCGCAGGCTGACTTCATCGTTCAGGCGGGCCTTGGCGAAGGCCCAGGTCAGGTCGGCGCCGAAGTCGTCCTCGGCGTCCTTGCGCACCACGCCCTGGCCGGTCAGCGAGAGCCAGCCGTTGACGGCGACGTCGGCCTGCAGGCCGAGGTTCGAGTCGACGCCGGTGCGCGGATCTTTCCTGGCGCCGGCGGCCTGGTTCGGACGGCCGAACTCGGCGCGGTCGGTGTTGGTCCAGGTCAGGGCGCCGGTGCCGAAGCCACGGACCTTGACGGTGGGGCCATCCGCTTCTTGCGCGAAGGCGGACGAGATCGCCAGCGGCATGGCCAGCACGGCGGCGAGAATCTGCTTATTCATAAGACAATCTGTAACAAGTACTGCGTTTATAAGATTTACTTCTAATTATTTCTTTTTCGCATGCACGTAGCATGAATAGAACGAAAGAATTCTATCCATGGAGCAAAAGCAAAGACAAGGAAAAGGAGTGCTGATAGGAAAAACTGAACGACAAGCGAACGCATTCGTTGTTTTGCCGAAACAGCAGGGGGGAAAATTGAATAAGCTAATTCGTTTTTCGAATTAGAGGACTGTAACTGTTGCTAACTTCGCACAAGCGTGCTCAGTTCCACCAATGCGTCGTGGCGCCCATGGCGGGCAGGCGGGCCTGGACGGCTTCGTCGATGAGGCCCGCGCGCACGGCCTGCTCGGCCGTATAGATGCGTGCGTTGCCGAAGAGGTGAGGGCGGATGTAGGCCGCTTCCGGCGCGCCGCGGGTGGCTTCGTCGAAGATGGCGGCATAGCGCTCGGCATCGAAGTCGAGGCAGTCGCGCCATTCGGAGACCCGGGCGTGGTCGGCCGCCACCAAGCTGCCGAAGCCCCAGTGCAGCGGGTGGACCAGGAAGCGCGCGCCGGGGCAGGCATAGCGTTTTTGGCCGGCGAGGAAGATCACGACGCCGACCGATTCCACGCTGCCGATGTTGAAGGTGGTGAGCGGTATCGGCAGGGACTTCAGGAAGAAGTAGAGCGCAAAACCGGCGGTCATGTTGCCGCCTTCGGTGGACATATGCAGTTCGATTTCGCTCGCGCCGCTTTGCAGCGCCTGCAGGCACAGGTTGCGCACCGCGCAGGCGGAGCTGTGGTTGATCGGCCCGATGAAGTGAACGATGTGCAGAGTCATTGGCGCTCCCGTCGTGAGTGCTCAGGATAGCAATTTTGCGTTACGCGTAGCGCCCGGCTCGGATACGCGGCGGTTCCCGTTTGCCCTCGGGATGTACCGATACGGGCGACCCTGAACAAGATGCTTCCAGCGTGAGCAGGACCGGGTCGATCCGCACCTTCTCTACCCGGGACGAGCAGGAGTATTGCGGCTTGCAAAAAAGGTTTTTCGATAAAAGCAATACGTTTTCATTAATAGTTCATATCCAGAAAGCACAAATACAAGCATTCGCTGCTGATACTAAGCTGACGTCGGACTTCATTACGACGAGACATCCCGACGAAGCCTGAATGGCGCAATCGTCGGTCAATAACATAGGAGAAGTGCCATGTCACAGCTTCAGTTCGAGCAAGCAGAGAGCGCCAGTACGCTGCTTCCCCCGGCGCAGGTAGACGGCAGAATCGATCGGTATTTTCAAATTGCGAAACACGGCAGCACGCCAGCACGTGAAGTGGTGGCAGGCGTCACGACCTTCATGGCCATGGTGTATTCGGTCTTCGTGGTGCCCGCCATGCTGGGAAAGGCGGGCTTCGACGTCAGGGCCGTGTTCATTGCCGTCTGCTTGACGGCAGCGTTCGGCTCTTTGCTGATGGGATTCTGGGCGCGTCTGCCGATTGCCGTCGGTTGCGCCATCTCGCTGACGGCTTTTGTGGCTTTCGATCTCGTGCTGGGAAAAGGCTTGTCGCCTGACGTCGCCCTGGGCGCGGTATTCCTGATGGGGGTGGTGTTCACGGCGATTTCCCTGACCGGGGTGCGCACCTGGATCCTGCAGAATCTGCCGGCCGGCGTGGCGCATGGTACCGGCGTCGGCATTGGCTTGTTCCTGCTCCTGATCGCTTCCAACGACGTCGGCCTGGTGGTCAAGAACGCCGGCGCCGGCTTGCCGGTGGCCTTGGGCCAGATCACCTCGTTTCCAGTCGTAATGAGCCTTCTGGGCCTGGCTGCCATCTTCGGCATCGAGCAGCGCAGGATTCCGGGTGGGATCCTGTTGGTGATCATCGCGATTTCTGCTGTTGGCCTGGCCTTCGATCCGAACGTGCATTTCAAGGGCGTGTTTTCCTGGCCTCAGTTGAGCGCACCAGGACAAAGTTCCCTGATCGGCGCCGTGAACATCATGGACGCACTTCACATGGCCGTATTGCCCAGCGTGCTGGCCTTGGTCATGACCGCCGTGTTCGACGCCACCGGCACCATTCGGGCAGTCGCCGGACAGGCTGGCCGGGTTGACGCCAAAGGCTGCATTCATAATGGCGGCAAGGCACTGACCGCCGATTCGGTGAGCTCGATCTTTTCGAGCCTGATGGGAGGCGCGCCCGCGGCGGCTTACATCGAATCCGGTGTCGGTACCGCTGCCGGCGGCAGGACCGGCTTGACCGCGGTTGTCGTCGGGCTGCTGTTCCTGGGCTTGATCTTCTTTTCGCCGCTGGCCAGCCTGGTTCCATCGTACGCCACGGCCCCGGCCTTGATGTACGTCGGATTGCTCATGTTGGGCAACGTGGCGCACATGAAACATGGACGACAAGATCGACGCCCTGGCAGGCCTGGTATGTGCCGTGTTCATACTCCTGTGCTGCAACATCGCAACCGGCATCATGCTCGGCTTTTGTACCCTGGTGATCGGCCGCCTGGTCTCGGGCGAGTGGCGCAAGCTGAATGTCGGCACCGTCGGTATTGCCGTCGCCTTGGCGGTATTCTATGCCGGAGGTTGGGCAATCTGATGCCGCTGCATATATCGAGGCCGACTACGTGCATATGCGGGTCGGCAGCAACGCTTCCCGATCGCCGATTCCGGGCAATCTCCTGCGCGCCGCTGCGGCAACGGTGTCTGGGTAATATGCTGTCTTGCAGATATTGAATATAAGCGCTTGGCTATATCTTAACGCTGGCTGACTGCGCTAAGCTTCCAACTGGGTTTTAATAGAGGCACACATGTCCGAACCGATCCGCTTTTATTTTCAGAACGCCCTTCGTGAAGTGAACGGGGTCGCGACCACGCAAACGATTCTCCAGCACCTGCGCGAGGACCTGCACTGCACCGGCACCAAGGAAGGCTGCGCCGAGGGCGACTGCGGCGCCTGCACCGTGGTCGTGGGTTCGCTCGAGAATGGCGAACTCGCACTGAAAGCGGTCAATTCCTGTATCCAGTTCACGCCCACGCTCGACGGCAAGGCCCTGTTCACGGTCGAGGACCTGCAACTGCCCGACGGCCGCCTGCACCCGGTGCAGCAGGCCCTGGTCGAGTGCCACGGCTCGCAGTGCGGCTTCTGCACGCCGGGCTTCGCGATGTCGTTGTGGGGCATGTACCTGAAGCAGGAGGGACAGACTCCTTCGCGTTGCCAGATCGACGATGCGCTCTCGGGCAACCTGTGTCGCTGCACCGGCTACCGTCCGATCATCGACGCCGCCGTGCGCATGACCGAACTGCCGCACGCCGAATTCGACCGCGCGGCCGTCGCCGACGCCTTGCGCGGCCTGCAGCGCGCGGCCGGCGCGACCTACGAACATGAAGGCCGCAGCTTCCACGCCCCGCGCACGCTCGACGAGCTGGTCGCCCTGCGCGCAAGCCATCCGCAAGCCCTGATCCTGGCCGGCTCGACCGACGTCGGCCTGTGGGTGACCAAGCAGATGCGCGAGCTGAACGACATCATCTACCTCGGCCACGTCGCCGAACTGAA
>DOUW01000096.1:3188-3636 GCA_003520365.1 Massilia sp. | reverse complement strand
GCTGCCGATCCGTAACGCCGGCACCCTGGGCGGGAATGTCGCCAACGGCTCGCCGATCGGCGACTCGATGCCCTGGCTGATCGCGCTCGGCGCGCGCCTGGTGCTGCGCGGCGGCGGCGGCGAACGCGAACTGGCGCTCGAGGACTTCTATCTCGGCTACCAGCAGAAGGACTTGCGCGCCGACGAGGTCGTGCGCGCGCTGCGCGTGCCGCTGCCGCGCGCCGGGCTGCGCTTCCGTACCTATAAACTGGCCAAGCGCTTCGACCAGGATATCTCGGCGGTCTGCGCGGCATTTGTGCTCACGCTCGACGGCGGCGCGGTGAAAGAAGCGCGCATCGCCTTCGGCGGCATGGCCGCCACCCCGAAACGTGCCGCCGCGGCGGAAAGCGTGTTGACCGGCCGCGCCTGGGACGAAGCCGCGCTGGTCGAGGCAATGGCTGCGCTGGCG
>DOUW01000096.1:0-3150 GCA_003520365.1 Massilia sp. | reverse complement strand
ACTGTCGGACATGCGCGCCTCCAGCGCCTACCGCCTCAAGACCGCGCAGAACCTGCTGCGCCGCTTCTGGCTCGAAACCCGTCTCGAGAACCCGTTGCCGCAGGATGCGGTCAATGCATTCGCAGCCCTGGCCTAAGGAGAACAGCATGAACGACGCAGGCGCACCAGCATTGAAGGCGGCGGCGTGGAGCGCGGTCGGGCGCTCGCGGCCGCACGAGTCGGCCACGCTGCACGTGCTCGGCCAGGCCACCTATACCGACGATATCCTCGAGGCGGCGGGCACCCTGCACGCGGCGCTCGGGCTGTCCAGCAAGCCTCACGCGAACATCGTCTCGATCGACCTGGCGCTCGTGCGCGCCGCGCGCGGCGTCATCGCCGTGCTGACGGCCGCCGACATCCCCGGCACCAACGATTGTGGCCCCATCATCCACGACGACCCCATCCTGGCCAAGGACAAGGTGGAATACGTCGGCCAGCCGATCTTCATCGTCGTAGCAAGCAGCCACGACAACGCACGCCGCGCCGCGCGCCTGGCGAAAGTCGAGTACGAGGAGCTGCCCGCCATCCTGACGCCGCAGGAAGCCCACGCCGCCCAGTCCTATGTGGTGCCGCCGATGCGCCTGGCGCGGGGCGACGCCGAAACGGCGTTCGCGAACGCGCCGCGCAAGGTGAAGGGCCAGCTGTACGTCGGCGGCCAGGAACAGTTCTACCTCGAGGGCCAGATCGCCTACGCGATTCCCGGCGAAGACCGCGGCATGCTGGTGCAATGCTCGACCCAGCACCCGAGCGAGATGCAGCACGTGGTCGCGCACGCCCTGGGCCTGCATTCGCACCACGTGACCGTCGAGTGCCGCCGCATGGGCGGCGGCTTCGGCGGCAAGGAGTCGCAATCGGCGCTGTGGGCCAGCGCCGCCGCCATCGCCGCCGCGAAACTGAAGCGCCCGGTGAAGCTGCGCGCCGACCGCGACGACGACATGATGGTCACCGGCAAGCGCCACTGCTTCTACTACGAATACGAAGTCGGCTACGACGACGACGGGCGCATCCTGGCGGCGAAAGTCGACATGGTCTCGCGCGCCGGCTACTCGGCCGATTTGTCGGGCCCCGTCGCCACGCGCGCCGTCTGCCACTACGACAACGCCTATTACCTGTCGGATGTCGACATCCGCGCCGCCTGCGGCAAGACCAATACCCAGTCGAATACCGCCTTCCGCGGCTTCGGCGGGCCGCAGGGCGCGATCGCGATGGAATACGCGATCGACGAGATCGCGCGCACCCTCGGCATCGACGCCCTCGACGTGCGCCGGCTGAACTTCTACGGCAAGGAAGAGCGCAACGTCACGCCTTACGGCCAGGCCGTGGTCGACAACGTCATCCACGAACTGGTGGCCGAACTCGAGACCTCGAGCGAATACCGGGTGCGGCGCGCGCAAGTCGCCGAATTTAACCGCACCAGCCCCGTGCTGAAGAAGGGCCTGGCGCTCACCCCAGTGAAATTCGGCATCGCCTTCAACGTCACCCACCTGAACCAGGCCGGCGCCCTGGTGCACGTCTACGTCGACGGTTCCATCATGGTCAACCATGGCGGCACCGAGATGGGGCAGGGCATCAACACCAAGGTGATGCAGGTCGTGGCGCACGAACTGGGCGTGGACGTGGAGCGCGTGCGCGCCACCGCCACCAATACCAGCAAGGTCGCGAATACCTCGGCCACCGCCGCCTCCACCGGCGCCGACCTGAACGGCAAGGCGGCGCAGGACGCCGCGCGCCAGATCAAGGAAAGGCTCGCTGCCTTTGCGGCCACGACCTATGGCGGCGCGGCTGATGAGGTGCGCTTCGCGGCCGACACCGTGTTCGTGAACGGCATGGAAGTGCCGTTCGAGCACCTGGTGCAGAAGGCCTACCTCGCGCGGGTGCAGCTCTGGTCCGACGGCTTCTACGCCACCCCCGGCCTGTCCTGGGACGCAAAGACCATGAGCGGCCGGCCCTTCTCCTACTTCGCCTATGGCGCGGCGGTGTCGGAAGTGGTGGTCGATACCCTTACCGGCGAATGGAAGCTGCTGCGCGCCGACGCCCTGTACGACGCCGGCAACTCGCTCAACCCGGCGATCGACATCGGCCAGGTCGAGGGCNNACAAGATGCTGCGCAGCGACTTCCTGCATGACGTCGGCCCCTCGCTGACCCCGGCCACCGACATCGGCCAGGTCGAGGGCGCCTTCATCCAGGGCATGGGCTGGCTCACCACCGAGGAACTGTGGTGGAACGCCGGCGGCAAGCTGATGACGCACGCGCCTTCGACCTACAAGATCCCGGGCGTGTCGGACTGTCCGCGCGATTTCCGCGTGCGCCTGTTCCAGAACCGGAACGTCGAGGACAGCATCCACCGCTCGAAAGCGGTGGGCGAGCCGCCGCTGCTGCTGCCGTTCTCGGTGTTCTTCGCGATCCGCGACGCGGTCTCGAGCGTGGGCGGGCATAAGGTCAATCCACCGCTGAACGCGCCGGCGACGAGCGAGGCGATCCTGGATGCCATCGCCTGCGTCGAGTCGGCGGTCCAGGCGAACCGGTAATGGAAGACTGGCTCACCGCCGCGCTGCGGGCGCCAAGCGTGCTGGTCACGGTCGCCATCGTCGAAGGCTCGGTGCCGCGCGAACCGGGCGCGAAGATGCTCGTTACCCGCGAGGGCTTCGCCGGGACCATCGGCGGCGGGCATCTCGAGCACCGCGCCATCGAACTGGCGCGCACGATGCTGGAGGAGGGCGGGGGGCAGGAGAGAACCGCGCGGCTGGAACGCTTCGCGCTGGGGCCGAGCCTGGGGCAGTGCTGCGGCGGGATTGCGCACCTGGCGTTCGAGTGCGTCGATCGCGAGCAGGTGGCTTTGCTCGATGTGCGCCGCAACGAGGATACCTGGCGCGTCGTCGCCCTCGACGATCCATCGGCCGGCTGGGCCTTGCTTGACGGTGCCGGCCGCCTACTCGCCGGCGCCGCCGTCCCACCTTGCGACCGTACCCGCGGCACCCACGTCTTCACCGACGCATCCGGCCGCTGGCTGGTCGACGCCGTCCTCGCTCCGCGCGCCCACTTGATGCTGTTCGGCGCCGGCCACGTCGGCGCCGCCATCGTGCGCGCGCTGGCCGAGCTGCCCTGCCGCG
>DOUW01000115.1:4395-4564 GCA_003520365.1 Massilia sp. | reverse complement strand
AGCGGAACGCGA
The DNA here is from genome assembly GCA_003520365.1 of Massilia sp. Lineage (GTDB taxonomy): Bacteria > Pseudomonadota > Gammaproteobacteria > Burkholderiales > Burkholderiaceae_D > Telluria > Telluria haematophila. The sequence continues at coordinate 4,552 of DOUW01000115.1, read as the reverse complement.
GGCGCTCGACCGGGAAGAAGCGCTGCGCCGCGAAGCCTTGCGGCAGGAGCAGGCGCGGCGCGATGCGCTGGCCCGGGAGGAGCTCGCGCGTCAGGAAGCAGCGCGCCAGGAGGTCGCACGCCAGGAAGCAGCGCGCCAGGAGGCGGCACGTCAGGAA
>DOUW01000115.1:0-4337 GCA_003520365.1 Massilia sp. | reverse complement strand
AAGCAGCCCGTCAGGAAGCCGCTCGTCAGGAAGCAGCCCGTCAGGAAGCAGCGCGCCAGGAAGCCGCTCGTCAGGACGTAACACGTCAGGAAGCGGCGCGTCAGGAAGCGGCGCGTCAGGAAGCCGCTCGTCAGGAGGCGGCCCGTCAGGAAGCCGCACGCCAGGAAGCGGGGCGTCAGGAGGCAGCACGCCAGGCAGCAGCGCAGCGTGAGAAGGCCGAACAGGAGGCGGCGCGCGAAGAGCGGCTGCGCGCGATCGGCCGGCAGCTCGACAAGGAAGCGGCCGAGCGTGAGGCTGCGTCGAAACCGCAGGACACGCTACCGGCGGCAAGCAGCCTGCGCCGCGGCTGGATGTACGGCCGCGCCGACCCGAATGCCGACCTGGTCGTCTACGCCCAGGCCATGAGCCGCAAGATCGAGATGAACATGACCTTCGACATGGTGCGCGAAGCGGTGAAGCAGCCGCACAGGCAGCCGGTCGTGACGATCGCGGTGCGCGCCGACGGTTCGGTCGAGAAGGTGACGTTCGTGCTGTCCAGCGGCGTGCCCGCCATCGACGACGCGATCCGCCAGGTGGTGGAGAGCCAGGCGCCGTATGGGCCGTTCCCGCCGGCGCTGGCGCGCCAGTACGACGTGGTCGAGATCCGGCGGACCTGGATCTTCGACATGGCGATCAGGCTGGAGTGATGGGGAGCGCAAGATCAGCGCGTGTGGCTGATCTTGCTGTAACTATCGACGCGTGGAGTCATCCACTCTACGTCAGCCCGTGTTGCGCAGGCCGGCCGCCACCCCGTTGATCGACAAATGAATACCGCGGTGCACGCGCGGGTCCATCTCTCCGGGTTCGCGCGACATCGCCCGGTGGCGGTGGATCAGCTCGACCTGCAGGTGGTTCAGCGGGTCGAGGTAGGCGAAGCGGTTCTGGATCGAACGCGCCAGCAGCGGGTTGCCGGCCAGGCGCTCGCTGGTGCCGGTGATCGCTTCCAGGCGGCGGATGGTCTCGCCGTGCTCGGCCGCGATGCGCTTGAAGATGCGCTCGCGCAGCGCGGCGTCCGGCACCAGGCCGGCGTAGCGCGAGGCGATCGCGAGATCGGTCTTGGCCAGCACCATGTCCATGTTCGACAGCAGGGTGGCGAAGAAGGGCCACTCGCGGAACATCTCCTGCAGCGTCGCCAGGCGTTCCTCCTGCGGTCCTTCATGCAGCCACTCGGACACGGCGGAACCGAAGCCGTACCAGCCCGGCAGCAGCAGGCGGCACTGGCCCCAGGAGAAGCCCCAGGGAATGGCGCGCAGGTCCTCGATGCGGCGCGTCGACTTGCGCGAGGCCGGGCGCGAACCGAGGTTCAGTTCGGCGATCTCGGCGATCGGCGTGGCGGCGAAGAAGTAGTCGGTAAAGCCGGGCGTCTCGTAGACCAGGTCGCGGTAGGCCTTGTAGGCGCGCGCGGACAGTTCCGCCATCACGGCTTCGAAGCGCGCCAGGCGCTCGGCCTTTGCTCCTTCCGCCGCATGCGGGGTCAGGCTCGCTTCCAGCGTGGCCGCCACCAGCAGCTCGAGGTTGCGGCGCCCGATCTCGGGATTCGAGAACTTCGAAGCGATGATCTCGCCCTGTTCGGTCAGGCGGATCTGGCCGTTCACGGTGCCCGGCGGCTGCGCCAGGATCGCCTGGTAGCTCGGGCCGCCGCCGCGGCCGACGGTGCCGCCGCGGCCGTGGAACAGGCGCAACTTGACGCCCGCGCGTTCGAACACCTCGACCAGCTTCAGCTCGGCCTGGTAGAGCTCCCAGTTCGAGGTCAGGAAGCCGCCGTCCTTGTTCGAGTCCGAGTAGCCGAGCATGACTTCCTGCAGCCGGCCCTGATGCTCGATGATGCGCGCCACCGGCGGCATGGCCATCCAGGTTTCCATGATGCTCGCCGCGCGCTGCAGGTCGGGGATGGTCTCGAACAGCGGGATCACCATCACTTCCGACATGCCCTGCGAGACCTTCAGCAGGCCGCCTTCCTTTTGCAGCAGCAGCACTTCGAGCAGGTCCGAGACTGCCTCGGTGTGCGAGATGATGTAGTTGCGGATCGCCCGTGCGCCGTAGCGCTGGCGGATCTCGCGCGCGGCGCGCACGATGGCCAGCTCGGATTCGGTCTCTTCGGAATACGATTCGTAGGGCGTGTACAGCAGCCGCGGCTGGGCCAGTTCGGCCAGCAGCAGCGCCACCTTGCCGTCCTCGGACAGCGCCGCGTAGTCGGCCTCGACGCCGGCCTTTTCGAACAGTTCGGCCAGCACGCGTTCGTGCACGTCCGAGGTCTGGCGCATGTCGAGCGAGGCCAGGTGGAAGCCGAAGATGCGCGCCGCGCGCATCAGGCCGGCCAGGCGCGGCAGGATCAGCATGGCGCCGTGGTTGGCCGCCAGCGATTCGGCCACGATCTCGAGGTCGGCCGCGAATGCGTTGGCATCGCGGTAGGGCGCGGCGTGGCCGACTTCCTTGCGCAGGATGTTGGTGGCGCCGAGTTCGCGCGCGCTGGCGGCCAGGCGCGCGTAGATGCCGATCAGGGCGCGGCGGTAGGGTTCGTCCTCGCGGTGCGGCGACTGGTCGGTCGAGCGCTCGGCCAGCGACTGCATGGCTGGCGTGATGTCGACCATCAGGGTCGAGGTCGACAGCTCGGCGCCGAGCGCGTGCACTTCGTCCAGGTACCAGTCGAGGATGGTGGTGGCGTGGCGCATCACGGCGTGGCGCATGGTGTCGGCGTTGACGTTCGGGTTGCCGTCGCGGTCGCCGCCGATCCAGCTGCCCATCTGCACGTAGGCCGCGTCGCCCAGTTGCGCCGGCTTGCCGTGGTACTGGACGCCGATCTCGTCCTCGATGTCGTCGTACAGGGCCGGCAGCTCGCGCAGGAAAGTGATGCGGTAGTAGGACAGGGCGTTCTCGATCTCGTCGGCCACGGTCAGCTTGGTGTAGCGCAGCATGCGCGTCTGCCACAGGGTGGCGATGCGGGCGTGCATCAGCTGCAGGTTGCGCACCTGCTCCTTCGGCGTGAGCGGAGCATCGCGCTCGGCCAGCAGGCGCGCGATGTCGTGCTCGGCGTCGAGGATGCTCTTGCGCTGGACCTCGGTCGGGTGGGCGGTGAGCACCGGCGCGATCAGGGCGTTGCGGAAGAAGTTCTCGACGGTGGGCTGGTCCACGCCGGCGGCGCGCAGCTTGCCTAGGGCGTAGCCGACGCTGCCTTCGCGCGGCGGCGAGCCGTTCAGCAGGTGGGCGCGGCGGCGCCGGTTGTGGTGCTGGTCCTCGGCGATGTTGGCCAGGTGCGAGAAATAGGAAAAGGCGCGCACCACCGAGATCGTCTGGTTGCGGGTGAGCTTGTGCAGCAGGCTGGTGAGTTCCTGGCCGGCTTCCGGATCGGCATCGCGCCGGAAGCGCACGGCGGTCTGGCGGATCGTCTCGACGACGTCGAAGACGGCGTCGCCTTCCTGGTCGCGCAGCACGTCGCCGAGCAGGCGGCCGAGCAGGCGGATGTCTTCTTTCAGCGGGGCGTCCTTGTCGGCGCCGGCGGAGGTGTCGGGTGCAACGTGTTTGTCCATATCGACCACTGATTCTCTAATGTTGGAAACGCCGGGTTGTGCATGGCGGTGGGCCACGATCTGTATTCAAGCCCCATGCTAAAATTTGTGATCCTATGCAAGGGCCTTTACTGGCATCGGCCGGTGAGCGCAACGACAGTGAAAGAATTCGTTTTGAAAGCATCCGAAATGACGCAGCAGGTGCAAGTGCCGTCGCAATTGATTATCGCATCGCGCGAGAGCCGCCTGGCCATGTGGCAGGCGGAACATGTACGCGACCGTCTGGCCGCATTATATCCAGATTGCCAAATTAGCATTCTCGGCATGACGACGCGCGGCGACCAGATCCTCGACCGCACCCTGTCGAAGGTGGGCGGCAAGGGCCTGTTCGTGAAAGAGCTGGAAGTGGCGATGGCCGAGGGCCGCGCCGACCTGGCCGTCCATTCGCTGAAGGACGTGCCGATGGACTTGCCGGAAGGCTTCGAGCTGGCCGCCGTGCTCGAGCGCGAAGATCCGCGCGATGCGTTCGTGTCGAACGACTACGCCAGCCTCGACGCGTTGCCGGCCGGCGCCGTGGTCGGCACCAGCAGCCTGCGCCGCCAGGCGCTGATCGCGGCCCGTTATCCGCACCTGGTGATCCAGCCGCTGCGCGGCAACCTCGACACCCGCCTGGGTAAACTCGACCGCGGCGACTACGCGGCGATCATCCTGGCCGCCGCCGGCCTGAAGCGCCTGGGCCTGCCGCAGCGCATCCGCAGCGTGCTGGCGCCCGAGCTGAGCCTGCCGGCCGCC
>DOUW01000114.1:3549-3743 GCA_003520365.1 Massilia sp. | reverse complement strand
GGGCGTCCTGCAGGATCCGCACTTCCGCCAGCCGGCTGCGCACCGGCGGGATGGCCTGGACCTCGCCTTCGCGCAGCCGGTCGGCGTGCTCGGTAATGGTCTGCAGCGGCCGGGTGATGCTGCGCGCCAGCGCCCACACGGCCAAGCCGCCCAGCAGCGAGGCGGCCAGGCCGCCCCAGAGCAGCTTGTCCTCT
>DOUW01000114.1:0-3330 GCA_003520365.1 Massilia sp. | reverse complement strand
GGTAGCGCCGGCCGTTCGGCCAGGTCTCGATCACCGAACCGGTGCCGCCCTGCCGGGCCAGGCGCACGCTGTCCTGGTCCAGCACCTTGCCGGCGAAGGCCTTCGGTCCCAGCAGGACCGCGCCGGTGCGGCTCAGGATCAGGGTGTCGACGGCCTTGCGATCGGCCAGCGGGCGCAGCACCGAGCGTTCGATGTCGGCCGCCCACCGCCAGCTCAGGTGGGCGCCGAGCACCCCCGCGATCGCGCCGTTCTTGTCGCGGAAGGGAAAGGCGATGTCGAAGAAGCGCCAGGGTTCGCCGCCCGGGTCCGGCAGCAGCTTCGCCAGCAGCACCGCCTCGTGCACGTCGTGCAGGTGCTCGCCCTGGTGGGCGGCCGCGAACCAGGGGCGCTCCGACACGTCGGCGTTTTCCAGCAGGCCCCTGGTGGCCGCCTGCACCCGCCCTGCCTTGTCGGTCAGGCCGATCCAGGCGTAATACGGATAGGTCGCCTGCATGCTGTCGAGCACGGCGCGCTTGGCGGCGGCCGGCACGTCGCCGTCGATGATCTCGTGGCGCTCGGCCATCAGCATCACTTCGCGGTAGCGCTCGTACATGCCGCGGTCGAGCTTGTCGGTGGTCTGGAATGCCAGTTCGGCCAGGCTGCGCCCGGCATCGCGTTCCGCCTGTTCGCTGGCGGCATGGCCGACCAGCTGCAGCGCCACGAAGGTGAGCAGCAGCACGGCGGCTGCCATGGCAATGCCCAGCGACGGCGCCAGCGCCAGCGGGATACGGTCGAAACGCGGCAGATCGAAGCGAAGCGGGTTGGAGCGATGCTTGAGGGGCATGGGCGGAAAACACATTCATCGTTACATCCCAGAATCGTAACACGCGGTTAGCCCCGCTCGACGCCACATAGTCATCGGGCGGTTCCGCGGTCGAAGGACCGGATGCGCGAGGATGCCCGCACCGCTGCCGAGCCGGGTTTGTTTGACGAGCATGTTCGGGCTAGGTCCTGGCTGCTTCTACGGCGTCGTTGGCAAATCCCGCGACCCTGCCCGCTCCCTCCTGCCCGCTACGCTCCTGCCCGCGACTCGCCGGCCTGCGCCAGGATGCCCTGCAGCGCACCGGTGTCGATCGGCTTGACCAGGTAATGGTCGAAGCCCGCCGCCAGCGCGCTGTCGCGGTCGCTGTCCTGGCCATAGCCGGTGATCGCCACCAGCATGGCGCCGGCGCTGGCGGGATCGGCGCGCAGGCCCCGCGCCAGCTCCTTGCCGTCCATGTCGGGCAATCCGATGTCGAGCAGGCAGACCTGGGGCGGTGCCGCACGCACCCGCGCCAGCGCGTCCTGCGAGCGGTGCTCGACCGTGACCGCGTGGCCGCCCATTTCCAGCAGCATCGCCAGCGTCAGCGCCGCATCGACGTTGTCGTCGACCACGAGGACCTGCAATGGCGCCGCGGCCGGCGCCACGTCGCCGCCGCCAGGATGGGTGGACCGCTCCTCACCCGAATCCTGCATGCGCGGCAGGCACACCGTAAAACGGCTACCCTGGCCGACGCCCGGGCTGTCGCAGGACACCGTGCCGCCGTGCAGCTCGACCAGGCTTTTTACCAGCGCCAGGCCCAGTCCCAGTCCGCCCGAGGAGCGGTCCGGGGTGCGCTCGGCCTGGGTGAACAGGTCGAAGGCGCGCGCTGCCATCTCGGGCGCCATGCCGATGCCGTTGTCGACCACCATGATGCGCACCTGCGGCCCCTCGACCTGCGCCTCCAGTTCGATGGCGCCGCCGTCGCGGGTGTACTTGGCCGCATTGTTCAGGATATTGACGACCACCTGGACCAGGCGCTTCTTGTCGCCGAGGACCAGCGGCGCGCCGGGCGCCAGGCTGTAGCTGAGGCGGTGGCCGCGCGCCTTCATCAGCGGCATGACCTGCTCCACCGCTTCCAGCAGCACCGCGTCGATGCCGGCCGGCGCCTGGTCCAGCGTGACCAGGCCGTTGGTAACGCGCGAGACGTCGAGCAGGTCGTCGATCAGGTGGGTCATGTGCAGCACCTGGCGGCCGATGATCTGGCTGATCTGGCGCACGCGCGCCTCGTCGAGCCGGCCCTGTTGCAGCAATTGCGCCGCCACCCCGAGCGGCGCCAGCGGATTGCGCAGTTCGTGGGCCAGCATGGCCAGGAACTCGTCCTTGTGGCGGTCGGCCTGCTTCAGCTTTTCCTCGGCTTCGCGGCGCTCGGTGACGTCGCTGGATGCGCCGATCCATTCGTAGAGTTCGCCGTCGGCGTCGAGCATCGGCACCGCGCGTGCGTCCATCCAGCCAATGCTGCCGTCCAGGCGCCGCACCCGGTGTTCGAGCTCGAACACGCTGTGGGTGCGGATCGCTTCGGCGATCGCTGCATGCAGCCGCGGCTGGTCTTCGGGCGGAATGTATTCGTCGTGCCAGAACGGGCGCGCTTCCACGGTGTCCTTGATGCGCCCGCGGCCCTCGAGCGAGCGGATCTCGGTCCAGTCCGGATTCATGCGGTAGACCACGTCGGACGAGGCCAAGGTCAGGGCGCGGAAGCGCTTCTCGTTTTCGCGCAGCGCGTTTTCCGCCCGGATCTGCTCGGTGACGTCGCGATTCGTGTGCGAAATGCAGACGATACGGCCATCGGCATCGAAGATCGGGCTGCTATAGGCGCTCCAGAAGCGCTCCTCGAAGCGCACCTGGCCATCGGGCAGGGTAACGGGAATGGGATAGCGCTGCGCCGGCAGGTTGTCCGGCTGGCCGGTCTCGATCACGCGCGCAAACGAACGCCGCAGTTCTTCTTCGCTGGTGTCGAGCGGATCGTCCGGATTGCTGGGAAACGCCGCGAACAGGCTGACGCCGACCAGCTCTTCACGGGTGCGCGACGAGGCGCGCAGAAAAGTGTCGTTGACCGCGAGAATGATTGCTTCCGGGGTGGGCGACAGTAGATAGTTGCCCACGGGAGAGCTGTTGAATACCGACTCGAACAGGGCTGCGGCTAGCATCCGGCCTCCTTCGCCAGGCTAATCAAACTTCGACAAAGCGCCACAGTGTAAGAGAGGTGTTGCCTCCAGATCAAGCGTGCGCGGTCAGCCGTGCCGGGTCGAGCGTGCCTCCCGGCGTTCGCCTCAGGCCAGGTCCTGCATCCCCGTGCGGTTGGCCAGCAGCGCCGGGTCCCAGCCACGGCCGAGCAGGATCATGCGCGTGAACAGCGCCTCGCGCAGGCCGGGGTCGACCTCGCGGCCCAGGCAGCGCAGCGACTTGTCGTGCAGGTCGACGTACAGCAGCGGGTGGCGCTGGGCCAGCGCGCGCCACAGCGCATGCGCTCCGCTCGACTGGCGCGCGCCGCT
>DOUW01000117.1 GCA_003520365.1 Massilia sp. | reverse complement strand
GTACGCCAGTTGCGCTACCAGATGCAGAAGCTGGACATCCAGGCACCGGAGAACTGACATGCCGAAACGCTTGCGTTATGCAGCCCTGGCCATCGCGCTCATCGCCGCGCTGATGTGGATGCGGCACGAATCGAAGGTGCGCGACTGCGCCGAGGCGGGCGGGCGCTGGGATAATGCCTTGGGCGAATGCGTGCAGGCACCGCCGGCGTCGGGCGGCACCGCCGTGTAGGGTAGGGCNNAAGCACCCGCCGGGATGCGCGCACGCGACGGTGGCGCCGCCCACGCGTTCAACAGAGGCATGAATAGCCGGAGCGTGGTTTCGATCGTGAGCGGAACGCGTGGGCGGCGCACGCGTCGACGGGACGCTGATACCCGGGTACAGCCGCCCACCCTACGTTGATACTTGTTAAAAAGTGTTGCCTTTTCGCCAGTGCAAAATAGTGCGGCCTGTACCGTTGTTGAGCACCAAACAAGTTGGCTGAACAAGCTTTGAGCAGCGTGTTAGTGCTTACTAACCCGCGACGGCCCATCTTTTGGCAGAGCCCCGAATGTCAAGAGGTGCGCAGCCAAAAAACGCCAGAAATTGAGAATTTATTCACTTGCACCCCTGTGCGCGCAGGTACTACAATTAGTCCCATCTCAATACGCAACACTAGATATAGTGGTAGCGGAGTCAGCAGTAACACCCGGTAGCCCAGCCGCAGCCCAGCCGTAGTCCAGACACTTAAGGAGCGGTGCAAGGCAGCTGACCGGTAGCCGCTAGCCCAGCAGTATCGCATCGCTTCGCATTTGCTTCATATGCATTAAATATCCGTAGGCAACAATATTGCCCGGCTTGGCGTTGCCCGGCTGGCGGGACTCTTTTCGCTTTTTAAATCGTCGTTGGACGCTCGCACGCGAGCGGTCCATTGGAAATAACCGGCGGCAGCACGACTGCCCTTCCTGGAGGCTCAATGCAGACATCTCAAGACATTTCAATTCACCCGCAAGCGGCACCAGGAGCGGCAGCCGGCGGCAATAACGCAGCAGAGATCGCCGCACGCGGCGACTACCGCATCATCCGCCGCAACGGCGCGGTCGTGCCTTTCGAGCCGAACAAGATCTCGGTCGCGATGACCAAGGCCTTCCTGGCGGTCGCCGGCGGCCAGGGCGCCGCTTCGGCCCGCATCCGCGACCTGGTGGAAGAGCTGACCAACAACGTGGTCGCTGCCCTGGTGCGCCGCCAGCCGAACGGCGGCACCTTCCACATCGAGGACGTGCAGGACCAGGTCGAGCTGTCGCTGATGCGCTCGGGCGAGCACGATGTCGCGCGCGCCTACGTGCTGTACCGCGCCAAGCAGATGGAAGAGCGCCGCGCCGCCAAGGAAGCTGCGGGTACCTCGGCCCCGCAGGCTCCCCAAATCCACGTGGTCGACAACGGCCAGCGCCTGCCGCTGGACATGGACGCCGTCCACGGCCTGGTGAACGCCGCCTGCGCCGGCCTGGAGAAGCACGTCGACGCCGACGCCATCGTCGCCGAGACCCTGAAGAACCTGTACGACGGCGTGCCGGTCGAGGAACTGCACAAGTCCGCCATCCTGGCCGCCCGCGCCCTGATGGAAAAGGACCCGGCCTACAGCCAGGTGACCGCGCGCATCCTGCTGCACACCATCCGCAAGGAAGTCTTCGGCAAGGAAGTCCCGCAAGCCAAGGCTGCCGCCGAATACGTCACCTACTTCCCGCAATACATCGCCAAGGGCATCGCCAACGAGCTGCTCGACGAAGAACTGGGCAAGTACGACCTCGAGCGTCTGGCGAAAGCCATCGTCGCCGACCGCGACCTGCAGTTCGGCTACATCGGCCTGCAGACCCTGTACGACCNNATGCGCGTCGCCATGGGCCTGGCCCTGCGCGAAGCCGAGCGCGAAGAGCGCGCCATCGAGTTCTACAACCTGCTGTCGTCGTTCGACTTCATGAGCTCGACCCCGACCCTGTTCAACTCGGGCACCCGCCGCTCGCAGCTGTCGTCGTGCTACCTGACCACCGTCGGCGACGACCTGGAAGGCATCTACGACGCCATCAAGGAAAACGCGCTGCTGTCGAAGTTCGCTGGCGGCCTGGGCAACGACTGGACCCCGGTCCGTGCGCTGGGCTCGCGCATCAAGGGCACCAACGGCAAGTCGCAGGGCGTGGTCCCGTTCCTGAAGGTGGTCAACGATACCGCCGTCGCGGTGAACCAGGGCGGCAAGCGCAAGGGCNNGCGCAAGAACACCGGCGACGACCGCCGCCGCACCCACGACATGAACACCGCGAACTGGATCCCGGACCTGTTCATGAAGCGCGTGATGGAAAAGGGCCACTGGAGCCTGTTCTCGCCGAGCGAGACGCCTGACCTGCACGACAAGGTCGGCCGTGCCTTCGAAGAGGCGTATGTCGCCTACGAAGCCAAGGCGGCACGCGGCGAAATGACCGTGTACAAGAAAGTCGAGGCGCTCGACCTGTGGCGCAAGATGCTGTCGATGCTGTTCGAAACCGGCCACCCATGGATCACCTTCAAGGATCCGTGCAACATCCGTTCGCCGCAGCAGCACATCGGCGTCGTGCACTCGTCGAACCTGTGCACCGAGATCACGCTGAACACCAGCGCCGACGAGATCGCCGTCTGCAACCTGGGCTCGGTGAACCTGCCGCAGCACATGAAGGGCGATGGCCTGGACCACGTCAAGCTGCAGAAGACCATCCGCACCGCGATGCGCATGCTGGACAACGTGATCGACATCAACTACTACGCCGTGGAAAAGGCGCGCAACTCGAATCTGCGCCACCGCCCGGTCGGCATGGGCATCATGGGTCACCAGGATTGCCTGCACATGATGCGCGTGCCGTTCGCATCCGACAAAGCGGTGGAGTTCGCCGACAAGTCGATGGAAGCCGTCTGCTACTACGCCTACCTGGCCTCGACCGAGCTGGCCGAAGAGCGCGGCCGCTACGAGACCTACGAAGGTTCGCTGTGGGACCGCGGCATCCTGCCGCAGGACTCGATCAAGCTGCTGGCGGAAGAGCGTGGCGGTTACCTGGAGCAGGACACCAGCGAATCGATGGACTGGAACGTGGTGCGCGAGCGCATCAAGCAGTTCGGCATGCGTAACTCGAACTGCGTGGCGATCGCACCGACCGCGACGATCTCGAACATCATCGGCGTGTCGGCCTGCATCGAGCCGACCTTCCAGAACCTGTACGTGAAGTCGAACCTGTCGGGCGAATTCACCGAGATCAACTCCTACCTGGTGCGCGACCTGAAGGCGCGCGACCTGTGGGACGAAGTGATGATTGCCGACCTGAAGTACTTCGACGGCTCGCTCTCGAAGATCGACCGTGTGCCGCAGGACCTGCGCGACATCTACGCCACCGCGTTCGAAGTCGAGCCGAAGTGGCTGGTGGAAGCGGCATCGCGCCGCCAGAAGTGGATCGACCAGGCCCAGTCGCTGAACATCTACATGGCCGGCGCCTCGGGCAAGAAGCTGGACGAGACGTATAAACTGGCATGGCTGCGCGGCCTGAAGACCACCTACTACCTGCGCACCATCGCGGCGACGCACATGGAGAAGTCGACCACCCGTACCGGCGCGCTGAACGCGGTCCCTGTGTCGGGCGGCCTGACCGGTCACGCTGCTCCGGCAGCGGCCGCGGCATCGGCGCCAGCCGCTGCTGCAGGCGCCGCTCCTGAAGTGGTCGACGGCGCGGCTTGCTACCTGCGTCCGGGCGACGCCGGCTTCGACGAATGCGAAGCTTGCCAATAAACGTCAATCAGTAATTAATCAGTAAGCGCACGCCCGGCTCTATGCCGGGCGCTGCCACGTCAAGAATTCAAAGGAAACAATCATGTTGTCATGGGACGATGAACCAAGCACCGCGCCAGGCGCGAACCCTGCGCTCGCAGGCAATCCCGCAGTGACTCCAGACGGCGCACCTGCCGCAGAAGTCGCCAAGCGCGTGAACGCCGACGACAAGCGCATCATCAACGGCCAGACCGACGTCAACCAGCTGGTGCCGTTCAAGTACAAGTGGGCATGGGACAAGTACCTGGCCGGCTGCGCCAACCACTGGATGCCGCAGGAAGTGAACATGCAGCGCGACATCGAGCTGTGGAAGAGCCCGAACGGCCTGACCGAAGACGAGCGCCGCCTGGTCAAGCGCAACCTCGGCTTCTTCACCACCGCCGACTCGCTGGCCGCCAACAACATCGTGCTGGGCACCTACCGCCACATCACGGCGCCGGAATGCCGCCAGTACCTGCTGCGCCAGGCGTTCGAGGAGGCGATCCACACCCACGCCTACCAGTACATCGTCGAGTCGCTCGGCCTGGACGAGAAGGAAATCTTCAACGCCTACAACGAGATCGCGTCGATCCACGACAAGGACCAGTTCCTGATCCCGTTCATCAACGTCCTGACCGATCCTGAATTCAAGACCGGCACCCTGGAGGCCGACCAGCAGCTGCTGAAGTCGATCATCGTCTTCGCCTGCCTGATGGAAGGCCTGTTCTTCTACGTCGGCTTCACCCAGATCCTGGCGCTGGGCCGCCAGAACAAGATGACCGGCGCCGCCGAGCAGTACCAGTACATCCTGCGCGACGAGTCGATGCACGTGAACTTCGGCATCGACCTGATCAACACGATCAAGATGGAAAACCCGCAGCTGTGGACCCCGGCCTTCCGCGAAGAGCTCAAGCAGCTGTTCCTGCAGGCGGTCGAACTCGAATACCGCTATGCCGAAGACACCATGCCGCGCGGCGTGCTGGGCCTGAACGCGCCGATGTTCAAGAGCTACCTGCGCTTCATCGCCAACCGCCGCGCCGTGCAGATCGGCCTCGAACCGCTGTTCCCGAACGAAGAGAACCCGTTCCCGTGGATGAGCGAAATGATCGACCTGAAGAAGGAGCGTAACTTCTTCGAGACGCGCGTGACCGAGTACCAGACCGGCGGTGCGCTGAGCTGGGATTGATCGTCGCGATAGCCACAGCGACAGCGTCAGTAAATGCAAAAGCCCGACGAGAAATCGTCGGGTTTTTTTTATTCCGGTCGATGCCGGCGTTTCAATCGTGCGCACCCTGCGTGCAAACGCGATTTGCGAGATTTGCCGATGAAATCAGGCTTCCTTTGACGCACAAAGCGTTGCGGCGCTGTCCAATAGAGTGAAATTCATGTGTGCGGGTTGCGCACTGACAAGGTTTTCGTGTACTTTACGTGATTGAATTTGTCAAAGTGTGAACATGGATTTTTTTGCATGCTCACCGGCAAACAAAACCGATCGAATAATGGGACGCTGATTCAATCAGTATGCACTTGAGCGCAGCGAAAAGAACAAGCCGCACTGCCTGATCGCGTTCAGGCAAGGCGGCTTTTTCTTTTCGCGCCCGCAAGGGTAGCGATGTGAAAAACAGCTGGAAGAGTGAGTGTCCTGCGACGTTGGCTGAAGCGCTGCAATTGTGAGGAGTTGCAGCAGTTCAGCTGGTGCCGTATTCATTGGCAGTAACCGACCGGTTTGTGCCGATGAATAATTCGCCCGACGCAAGAAAACGTTCGGACGGGTTTAAACCTTGTAGCGTATTTTCTCATCGCAGAGAAGGAGAATAAAAATGGCAACAGCCGCTAAGAAACCAGCAGCAAAACCGGCAGCGAAGACTGCCGCCAAACCGGCCGCAAAGACCGCCGCAGCAGAAAAGCCAGTCGCGGCCAAGAAGTCGGCAACCGCCGCCAAGCCGGCAGAGAAGACCCCGGCCAAGGCCGCCGCCAAACCGGCTGCGAAGTCGGCTGCCAAGCCGGCTGCAAAGCCGGCAGCGAAGAAAGCAACTGCAACCAAGGCAGCTGCGAAGCCGGCAGCAAAGAAAGCTGCAGCACCGGCAGCAAAGAAAGCCGCAGCCAAGCCGGTAGCAAAAGCAGCAGCGACCAAGGCCGCCGCAAAACCGGCTGCAAAGAAAACTGCCGCTCCGGCAAAGACTGCAGCGAAGGCTCCGGCTAAAGCAGCAGCAACCAAGACCGCAGCAAAAGCACCGGCCAAAGCAGCAGCCAAGACCGCAGCAAAGACTCCGGTGAAGGCAGCAGCCAAGACCGCGGCAAAAGCGCCAGTCAAGACCGCAGCGAAGGGGACGTCTGCGAAGACGTCCGCCAAGGCAGCAGCCAAGACCGCAGCAAAAGCGCCGGTGAAGGCAGCAGCAACCAAGACCGCGGCAAAAGCGCCGGCCAAGACCGCAGCGAAGGGGGTGCCTGCGAAGACGTCCGCCAAGGCAGCAACCAAGACCGCAGCAAAAGCTCCGGTGAAGGGGACGTCTGCGAAGACGTCCGCAACCAAGACCGCAGCAAAGGCTCCGGCCAAGGCGGCAGCCAAGACCGCAGCGAAGGCTCCGGCCAAGGCGGCAACCAAGACCGCAGCGAAGGCTCCGGCCAAGTCGGCAGCCAAGACCGCAGCAAAAGCTCCGGTGAAGGGGACGTCTGCGAAGACGTCCGCAACCAAGACCGCAGCGAAGGCTCCGGCCAAGGCAGCAACCAGGACCGCGGCGAAGGCTCCGGCCAAGGCAGCCGCAACCAAGACCGCAGCAAAAGCTCCGGTTAAGGCAGCCGCAACCAAGACCGCAGCGAAGGGGACGTCTGCGAAGACGTCCGCCAAGGCAGCCGCAACCAAGACCGCAGCAAAAGCTCCGGCCAAGGCAGCCGCGACCAAGACCGCAGCGAAGGCTCCGGCCAAAGCCGCAGCAACCAAGACCGCAACGAAGGCTCCGGCCAAGTCGGCAGCAACCAAGACCGCCGCCAAGGCGCCGGCCAAAGCCGCAGCGACCACGACCGCAGCGAAAGCGCCGGCCAAGTCGGCAGCAACCAAGACCGCAGCCAAGCCGGCAGCCAAGACCGCAATGAAGGCCGAAGCCAAGCCGGAAGCGGCAACCGCGGCCAAGCCGGCTGCACCGGCAGTCAAGGCCGAAGCCAAGCCGGAAGTGAAGGCCGAAGCGAAGCCGGAAGCCAAGGCGGAAGCGAAGCCGGAAGCGAAGGCCGAAGCCAAGCCGGAAGCAGCGGCCAAGCCTGCAGCCAAGAAGCCGGCAGCGAAGAAGGCAGCCAAGGAAACCGAAGCCAAGCCCCAGGCCGCAGCCAAGCAAGCGTCGAAAGAAGCGAGCGGCGACGCCAAGCCGGCCGCTCCGGCACCGGCGGCGAAGACCGTGCTGGCGCCGGCCGCCGCTTGGCCGTTCCCGACCAGCAGCCGTCCGTAACGGCAGGCCGCGCCCGCTTAGGGCACAATACCGCTGTGTGATATGTTCGCACAGCGGTTTTTTTTCGAATCTATTTCAGTAGGCTGAACGCTGGGGGCTTGCCCGCAGCCAGGCATTCCTACCGAAATAGGTTTTCATCTCAAGGAGTCTTCGTGCTGCCCATTCTTCAGTTGATCGTCGATACCGCCGCCAGCGTGCTGGGCGCGGTGCTGCTTCTGCGTTTCTGGATGCAGGCCATCCGGGTGCGCCCCCCGGCGTCCGTGGCACAGTTCACGTTCACGCTGAGCGACTGGCTGGTCAAGCCGCTGCGCCGCGTGGTACCGGGCGCCGGCGGCTACGACTGGGCGAGCCTGCTCGGCGCCTTCCTGGTGGTGCTGCTGGCCACCTGCATCTACCTGCTGGTCGGGGCCAGCGGGCAGGAAGTGTTCCTGCTGGCGCTGGCGCGCTTCGTGAAGTGGATCATCTACGGTTTCGTGGCGCTGCTGATCATCGAGGCGATCTTCAGCTGGGTCAATCCCCACGCGCCGCTGGCGCCCTTCGTGCACGCGCTGAACGATCCGCTGCTGCGGCCGATCCGCCGCGTGGTGCCGCCGATCGGCGGGCTGGACTTGTCGGTGCTGGTGGCGGTGCTGCTGCTGCAGATTGCGCTTTACGTGCTGCGGATGCTGATTCCGGGGCCGTATTGAGTCGTATTGTTTGGATGTGAAAATGGGCAGCCTGGGCTGCCCATTTTTTTGTTTTGCGTTTCGTACTTTGCGTTTCGTACTTTGCGTTCGCTGGCTTGCGCTTCACGGCGCGAGCGATAGCTCGCTGTACGTGGCTTCGCTCGAAGGGCGTAACGCGTGGGCACGGAGTGCCCACCCCACGATCACGTATCGGCTTATTTGAAACGGTAGCCGAAGGCGGCTTCGAATTTGTCGGCGATCTCGGCGGGGGTGAAGCTGTGGTTCTGGCCGCCCTGGTGGGCGATCTTGATCGAGCCGAGCAGGCTGGCGATGCGGCCGCTGGTCTTCCAGTCGTAGCCTTGCGCGATGCCGTACAGCAGGCCGGCGCGGTAGGCGTCGCCGCAGCCGGTCGGGTCGACCACGGTCGCTGCCGGCACCGCCGGGATGTCGTAGCGCTCGCCGCCGGCATAGATCTCGGAACCCTTCTCGCCGCGGGTGACGACCAGCGCGTCCAGGCGCGATGCGATGTCCTGCAGCGTCAGGCCGGTGCGGTCCATGATCATCTCGAACTCGTAGTCGTTCGCCGCCAGGTAGGTCGCCTGCTCGATAAAGGCGAGCAGCTCTTCGCCGCTGAACATCGGCAGCTGCTGGCCCGGGTCGAACATGAAGGGGATGCCGAGTGCGGCGCAGTCGCGCGCGTGCTTGAGCATGCCGTCGCGGCCGTCCGGGGCGATGATCGCCACGCGCAGCGGGCCGCAGTCGGCGACGTTGTTCTCGTGCGAGAACTGCATCGCGCCCGGGTGGAAGGCGTTGATCTGGTTGTTGTCCTGGTCGGCCGTAACAAAACACTGGGCGGTGTAGGCGTCGCCGATGGTCTTGATGGCGCGCGTCTTGATGCCGAAGTTGCGCAGGCGCTCGAGGTAGTCGGCGCCGTCCTGGCCGATGGTCGCCATGATCAGGGGATCGCCGCCCAGCAGATTCAGGTTGTAGGCGATATTGGCCGAGCAGCCGCCGTATTCGGTGCGCAGGGTCGGGACCAGGAAGGAGACGTTCACGCGGTGCAGCTGGTCAGCCAGCAGGGTGTCGGCGAAGCGGCCGTGGTACTGCATGATCTTGTCGAATGCCAGCGATCCGCAGATCAGGGTAGGGTGAGTCATGTTCTGTCAGGGGTAGAAAACGGCGATGTGGTAGCCGGATGGTTGAAGGTCGTCCACGCGGAAGTGGAGCGTGATCGCTTGTTCGACGCGCGGCGCAAGACCGGTGGCCGCAGCTGCGGCACCCGGGCTGGAACCCGATTTCAAGTAGTCGCGCGGCGCGAACACGCGGCGCACCAGCGGCTTGTCGTTGGCGTCGGTCAGGGACAGTTCCAGGCTCGGCCAGGCCTGGGGCACCGCGCCCTGGTTGCGCAGCTGCGTGGTGAAGGCATAGGCGCCGCCGCCGAGCGTGGTCAGTTCGCCGGTGTCGATGACGAGGTTGTCGACCTGCGCCGGCAGCTCGACGCGGCAGCCGAGCACCGCGCAGCTTGATGCCAGCGCCGGCTTGGCGGCCGGGAAGTGCGCTGCCAGGGCATTGCGGAAAGTGATCGCGCCCTGGGCGACCAGGATCAGCAGCAGCACGATCGCGCCGGCCAGCATCGCGATCTTGCGCGTGCGGCCGCTCTGCTCCTGCTGGCGGCCGCGGCGGACGAATTCGGGCTCCTCTCTTTCCGGCACGCGGATTTTCGGCGGCGCGTCTATCCTGGTCGGGGTCAGCCGCGA
>DOUW01000118.1:3779-5074 GCA_003520365.1 Massilia sp. | reverse complement strand
GGCACAGGTGCCCACCCTACGACAAGATTACTGCGCCGCCCAGCCCCCGTCCATGTTCCATGCCACGCCGCGCACCTGGGCGCCGGCCGGCGAGCAGAAGAACACCGCCAGCGCGCCCAGTTCGTCGGGCGTGACGAATTCGCCCGAAGGCTGTTTCTCGAGCAGCAGGGCGCGGCGCGCCTCGTCGTTCGACAGGCCCTCGCGCGCGGCGCGGTCGTCGACCTGCTTCTGCACCAGCGGGGTCAGGACCCAGCCCGGGCAGATGGCGTTGNNGACCAGGCCGTGCTTGGCGGCGACATAGGCCGACTTGCCGGCCGAACCGACCAGGCCGTGGACCGAGGCCAAATTGATGATGCGGCCCCAGTTCTTCTGGCGCATGCCGGGCAGGGCCAGGCGCGTGGTGTGGAAGGCGGAACTCAAGTTGATCGCGATGATCGCGTCCCATTTCTCGGCCGGGAAATCCTCCACGTTGGCCACGTGCTGGATGCCGGCGTTGTTGACCNNCAGCTTGTTGATGATGATGCCGGCGTTGTTGACCAGGATGTCGACGCCGCCGAACTTGGCGCTGGCGAAGGCCATCATCGCCTCGATCTCGTCCGGCTTCGACATGTCGGCGTTGTGGTAGGCGGTCTGGACCCCGTAGGCGTCGCCGACGTCGATGCGCAGTTTCTCGATCTGCTGGGCGTCGCCGAAGCCGTTGAAGACGATGTTTGCTCCCTGTTCGGCCAGCGCGCGTGCGATCCCCAGGCCGATGCCGGAGGTGGAACCGGTCACGAGTGCCGTTTTACCGGATAACATGCTTGATTTCATTGTTCCCTCCGTAAGTGTTGGAATCGGGGTGTCTCCTCAGAATTGGTAGAATTCTAATCGCACTGCCAGCTAAAATGTTGGCGACGGCGGTAGAGGCAGACAATATTGTCAGGATGGAGCAGGCGATGGCGCAGGGACGGAACGAAGCGAGAGTGAAAAGCGTGCAGTGCAGCTCGCCGGCCGGCCTGCACCGCATCGCCTACAAGGAGTGGGGCGATCCCGCGAATCCACGCGTGCTGGTCTGCGTGCACGGCGTGACCCGGGTCGGCGACGATTTCGACGACCTGGCGCGCGCCCTGTGCGACCAATACCGGGTGGTCTGCCCCGACGTCGCCGGCCGCGGCCGCTCGGAGCGCCTGCGCGACCCGCGGCTGTACGCGGTGCCGCAGTACGTGGCCGACATGGTGACGCTGATCGCCCGCGTCACCGCAAACAGCGAAGCGGGCCGCGTCGACTGGTTCGGCACCTCGATGGGCGGCCTGATC
>DOUW01000118.1:0-3514 GCA_003520365.1 Massilia sp. | reverse complement strand
GCTGCGCCAGGCGCCGAGCGGCGAGTGGGTGCGCCATTACGACCTGGCGTTGGCCGAGGCCTTCCGCGCCATCACCGACGAGCGGGCCGGGCGCGACCAGGCCGCGCTGTGGCGCGCTTTTGACGCCATCCGCTGCCCGACGCTGCTGGTGCGCGGCGCGCTGTCGGATTTGCTCTCGCGCGAGACCGCGCAGGAGATGACCACGCGCGGGCCGCACCCGAAGCTGGTCGAGATCCCGGGTGTCGGCCATGCGCCGACCTTCGTCCATCCCGACCAGATCGCGATCGCACGCGAATTTTTACTGGGCTGACCAGCCCTTCGTTTTAGAAAGAGACCATGGAAATCAAACGTCACCACGTAGGCAAGCGCCTCTCCGAAACCGCCATCCACAACGGCACCGTCTACCTGGCCGGCCAGATCGCCGAAGACACGACCCAGGACATCGAGGGCCAGACCCGCGAAGTGCTGGGCCACGTCGACCGCCTGCTGATGGAAGCCGGCAGCGACAAGACCTGCATCCTGATGTGCCAGATCTTCATCTCCGACATGGCCCACTTCGCCGGCATGAACGCGGTCTACGACGAGTGGGTGGCCCAGGGCCACACGCCGCCGCGCGCCACCGTCGAATCGAAGCTGGCCAATCCGGCCTGCCTGGTGGAGATCGTCGTCACCGCCGCGCTGCGCTAGGCAATGGTATCCACCGCCGCGCTCGGCGACGCCACCACCCAGCTGATCCAGGGTCTCAGTCCCGAGGAATGCGCGCGCGTGCAGCACGCGCTCGATTATGCCGCTGCCGCCTATGGCGAACGCGTCATCGCCTCGGGCCAGAACGCCTTCGAGTTCTCGCTCGGGGTGGCCGGCACCCTGGCTTACCTGCGCAGCGACGTCGAAACGCGCATCGCCGGCCTGCTGTTCGAGCTCGCCCTGTTCGAGCCGGAGCTGGTCGAGACGCTCGAGCAGCTGTTCGGCGCCGAGGTGGCGACCCAGGTGCGCGGCGTCCAGCAGCTGATCCGCCTGCGCGACCTGACCCTCGGCCAGCCGGCGGTCGGGCGCGGCAAGAACGCGGCCCAGGAAGCGGCCGCCCACATCGAGACCCTGCGCAAGATGCTGCTGGCGATGGCGTCCGACATGCGCGTGGTGCTGGTGCGCCTGTCCTCGTGCGTGACCATGCTGCGTTATTTCGCCGAGCAGAAGCGCTTCGACGAGGTCACCCGCGACTACGGGCGCGAGGTGATGGACCTGTACGCGCCGCTGGCCAACCGCCTCGGGATCTGGCAGCTGAAATGGGAGCTGGAAGACCTGTCCTTCCGCTTCCTGCAGCCGGAAACCTACAAGCGCATCGCCAAGATGCTGGAAGAAAAGCGCATGGCGCGCGAAGGCTTCGTGCAGTCCGCGATCGAGCGCCTGCAGGGCGAACTGCAGGCGGCCGGCATCAAGGCCGACGTCAGCGGACGGCCGAAGCACATCTACAGCATCTGGAGCAAGATGCGCGGCAAGGACCTCGATTTCTCCGAGCTCTACGACGTGCGCGCCTTCCGCGTCATCGTCGCCGACATCAAGGCCTGCTACACGGTGCTGGGCCTGGTGCACAACATCTGGACCCCGATCCCGAAGGAATTCGACGACTACATCTCGCGCCCGAAGCCGAACGGCTACCAGTCGCTGCACACGGTCGTCACCGCCGAGGACGGCCGGCCGCTGGAAGTGCAGATCCGCACCCAGGAGATGCACAACTTCGCCGAGTACGGGATCGCCGCCCACTGGCGCTACAAGGAAACCGGCGGCTCGACCTTCAAGGGCGAGAAGTACGACGAAAAGATCGCCTGGCTGCGCCAGCTGCTGGCCTGGAAGAGCGACGTCGCCGACGCGGTGGCGGGCGAAGACGTGCAGAAGGAGTGGGTCGAGAAACTCAAGGCGACGACGCTCGACGACCGCATCTTCGTGCTCACGCCGCAGGCGCGGGTGCTGGAGCTGCCGGTGGGCGCGACGCCGATCGACTTCGCCTACCACCTGCACAGCGAGGTCGGCCACCGCTGCCGCGGCGCCAAGATCGACGGCGCGATGGTGCCGCTCAACACCCCGCTGAGGAACGGCCAGACCTGCGAGATCATCACCGCCAAGGGCCCGGCCGGCAGCGCCGGACCTTCGCGCGACTGGCTCAGCCCGGGCTATGCGGTGAGCAGCCGCACGCGCTCGAAGATCCGCGCCTGGTTCCATGCGCTGGACCTGGCCGAGACCCTGGCCCAGGGCCGGGCGCTGGTCGAAAAGTCCCTGCAGCGCGAGGGCAAGACCGCGGTCAACCTGGAAGCGCTGGCGCACAAGCTCGGTTTCGCCAAGGTCGACGAGTTGTTCATCGCGGTCGGCAAGGAAAAATTCAGCCTGCGCCACGTGGAAGCGGCGCTGCACGAAACGGTCGAAGCGCCGCCGCTGGAAGACGCGGCGGTGGTCAACAAGAGCCGCGCCTCGAGCGTGGAGCAGGGCGCCAAGTCCGGCGTGCTGGTGGTCGGCACCGAGGGCCTGATGACGATGCTGGCCAGGTGCTGCAAGCCGGCGCCGCCGGACCCCATCGTCGGCTTCGTCACGCGCGGCAAGGGCGTCTCGATCCACCGCCTGACCTGCAAGAATTTCGCCGAGATGCGCGCCAAGGCGCCCGAGCGGGTGATCCAGACCGAATGGGGCGCGGCGCTGTCCGACACGGTCTATCCGGTCGACATCTTCATCCTCGCCGGCGACCGCCAGGGCCTGCTGCGCGACATTTCCGAGGTGTTCTCGCGCGAGAAGATCAACGTCACCGGCGTCAACACGCAAAGCGCGAAAGGCCAGGCGCGCATGGTCTTCACCGCCGAAATCGGCTCGACCAGCCAGCTGCAGAAGGCGCTGGCGGCGATCGCCGAGGTGTCGGGCGTGCAGGAAGCGCGTCGCCAATGATGGCGACGCGCTTCCGTAGGGTGGGCGCGGCCGGCGTAGGCNNGGCACTCCGTGCCCACGCGAACGTGTGATCCGTCGACTGCCGCGCAGGCGGGCGTACCACCGAACGCCATCGCGGCATCGCGCCCACGCCATGACATGATACAAACCGCCGCACCCGCCCATCAAAACCGTATCATATGACGATGCGCCGCACCCTCCACCTCAGCACCAGGCCCAGCCTCTGGGGCCACGCCTTCGTCCGCTACCTGCGCAGCTGGTGGTACATGTTCCACCTCGGCGCCATCGCCCTGGTCACGGCCCTCTCGCCCTCGACCTACAGCCGCGCCACCCGCCACGCCACCGCGCGCTACATCCATGCCGGCACCTGGCAGGTGCTGCCCTGGTTCACGCTGCTCTCGGCCCTGATCAGCCTGGTCATCATCCGCATCGTGCTGGTGACGGCGCTGAGCTACGGCCTGTCGCGCTACGCGCTCGAGATGGTGGTGCGGGTGCTGGTGCTGGAACTGATTCCGCTGTCGGCCGCGCTGTTCGCGGCGCTGCGCGCCGGCATGGCCTTCGACGCCACGGCCCTGGGCCTGGCGCG
>DOUW01000270.1 GCA_003520365.1 Massilia sp. | reverse complement strand
CGCCACCCGCGCGGGCTGGCGCAGCGCCCAGCGCGCGGCGCGGCCGGCGAAGTTGCGCACACGCCCGGTGCGCGCGTTCAGCACGCGCAAGGGAAGACTCAGGCGCCAGGATTTGCTGCCGTAGACCTGGTCGAGTTCCGTACGCGTGGCCTGGACTTGCGCGCGCAGCTCCTCGGCCGTGTGCCACCAGTAATACGAGGTGTGCTTGAGTTCTTCCGCCTTCGCGATGGCGGCCGCATATTCGGCCTGCTGTGCCTGCAGGCGGCGCTCGCTCTCCCTGAGCTGGCCTTCCAGCTGCTCCTGGGCGAGCGCGGCGCTGACGCTGTTCTGGGCAAGCTGCTCGACCAGGGCCGCCAGCTGCGTCTCGATTGCCTGCCGGCTGGCGGCGGCGCGGGCCGCTTCCTCTTCACGCTGCTGCAATTGCCCGGTCAGGTCGCGCACCTGTCCCTGGTAGTTGGCGACGGCGACATTGCACAGCCCCCAACTGGCCTCCCCGCTCACTTCGACCGCATCGAAGATGTTCGGCGGCGCGGCGAACGCCGACGCCAGTTCGGGGCGCTCGTTGGCGATATAGAAGCGGTTCAGGCCATCGAAATAGACGAAGCGGTAGCCCGCCGCCAGCACCAGGTGCTCCCATTTTTCGTGATCGGTCTCGGTCGAATTCGGCACGGTCGCCTCGACCACGAGGACCCAGGGCCGCAGCCGCCGGCTGTCCCAGCCGCGCAGGACCTGCTCCTCGAATCCTTCGACGTCGATCTTCAACCAGTGCACTTCTTTCCCGTCAAGGAAGCCAAGCGCGGCGCCCATGGTCAGCAGCGGCACCTGGATCCGTTCGGTCTGGTAGCCGCGCTCGGTCCGGTGCCGTTCGGCGTAGGCGGCAACGGCCGTGCTCAGGCCGGTATCGGGAAACACGTTCAGCTCCAGCGTCCCCTCGTGCTCGCCGAGGGCGACCTGCAGCACGGTCTCGTCGGGCCGGTCCTGGCGCAGCAAATCGGCGAATGCCGGCACCGGCTCGACATGGACGCCGCGCCAGCCGCGCTCGTAGAACGCGCGGCTGACCGAGTCGATGCGCGGATGCTGGGCGCCGATGTCGATGTAGAGCCCATCGGTAACGTGGCCGACGGCGCGCCACAACATCACGTCCTCAAAATTCTGGGCGTAAGAAAGAAAACCCATCAGTTCGCCTCACTAAAATCACGCTCGATGGCAAACCGGGCATCGAGACTGCTACTACCAATAAAGAAATCGCGATCGACGTTGATGACGTCGAAGACCAGCAGGTTGTCCACCCACTCGTAGTTGTCCGACAAATGGGTGTCGGAGCTGACCAGCGCCGGCGAGACCGAGTACGAGCCCGGTCCCAGCGTACAGGTGAACGGCAGGCGGAAATGGATCGTTTCGCCGGCGCGCGGCGCTTCCACGACCTGGCCGGTATGCCAGGTGTTGCTGCCCCAGATGATGTGGCCCTGCTTGTCGCGGACCATGTAACCGAGCACGAGACGCGGCAGATCCTGGTGGACCGTGACCTCAAGCCGCAGCTCGACCTTCTGCCCGACCTGGGCGACGGCCAGCTCGTTGCCCGATGCCTCGTCCACCAGGCGCAAACTCGCGACCCGGGCTTCACCGGAACCGCTGCGCGTCATCAGCCAACCGTTCTTCTCGCGGCGCTGCTCGACCGTCAGCTTGGCATTTTCCTTTTCCGTGATCATCGCGTTGTAGAAGTCGACCACTTCGTCGGGCACGCCGTCCTTGAGCACGCGGCCCTTGTCCATCAGGATCACCCGGTCGCACAAAGTACGCACGTCGCTCAGGCTATGGCTGACGAAGATGATCGACACGCCATCCTCGCGGAACTGGCGAATGCGGTCGAAACTCTTGTGCTGGAAATAGCTGTCGCCGACCGACAGCGCTTCGTCGACGATCAGCAGGTCCGGGCGGAACGCGGTGGCCACGCTGAACGCCACGCGCATCTGCATCCCGCTCGAATAGGTCCGCATCGGCTGGTCGAAATAGGCGCCGATCTCGGCAAAGGCCTCGATCTCGGGCATGGCCCGGTTGATCTGGTCCCACGAATAGCCCATCAGGCCGGCCGAGTGGTAGACGTTCTGGCGTCCGGTCAGGTCGCCGTTGAAGCCCATGCCGAGCTCGAGGATCGCCGCCACCCGTCCGTGCACCGTCACCTGCCCGGCCGTGGGCTGGGTGGTGCCGGTGACCAGTTTCAGCAGGGTCGACTTGCCGGCGCCATTCTGGCCGATGATGCCGACCGCCTCGCCGGGCGCTATCGAAAAATTGATGTCCTTCAGTACCCAGTGCTCTTCCTTCGGCCGCACGCCCGGAAAGAACCAGGAAGCGATACGACGCAATTCACCGCCCCAGCGGCGATAGGCCTTCCCCAGGCCTTGCACATGCAGTTCGCCGCTCATAACTGGTCCACCATTTCCGCGTTAGCCTTACGAAACACAACAAGCGATACGACCAGCAGCACGACCGCCAGCAGCGCCACGTTCATCAATGGCCCCCACTCCGGCAGCTTGTCGTACAACAGCACGTCGTGATAGGACGTGACGATCGGCACCAGCGGGTTGAAGACCAGCCATTGACGGAACTCTTGCGGAATGATGTTCGCCATGTAGACGACCGGCGTGAACCAGTACAGGAACTGCATCACCACCGGGACGACCTGGCCGATGTCGCGGATGAAGACGTTCAGCACTCCCAGCGCCAGGCCGAAACCGAGCGCCAGCGCGATCGTCACCGCCATCAGGAGCGGTAGCGCCACCAGCGCCGTCCCGGGCACGTGCCCCAGCACGCCGAAAATGACCAGGACCGCCAGGAACAGCAGGATATTGTTGACTGCCGCGCTGCCGACGACGATGAGCGGCAAGGCCACGCGGGGGAAGGCGAGCTTCTTGAGGATGTTCGCGTTATCGATGAACAGGGTCAGGCAGCGGTTGACGATTTCCGAAAACAGCGACCAGCCGAGCGTGCCGGCCATCAGGTAGATGGCATAGGCATAGCGGTTGTTAATGCCGGGAAGCTTTGCCGACAACACCGCGGAAAGCACGAACGCGAAGATCAACACCTGGGCCAGGGGATTGAGGATCATCCATAATCCGCCAAGGCGACTACGGACGAACTTGGTTCGCAATTCGGTCCGTACCGACGAAGATATAAAGTACCGGTAGCGCCAAGCGCCCGACAACATGCCAAACATTGTAAGAATCCTTCTGATAGGCCCGTTCGACCGGGCGCGACCGCATACTCCATCCGTCGGCAACGCGCGTCGAACAAGTACCCGTTGGTAAATCAAGCAAGGCATAGCTGATTTAGCAACCTGGTATTTTACCTCATGCTTAAGGCGCGCCACGGACGAGTGGTGACAGAATGTAAAAGATGTGAAACGTCGCAAATGAAGTGCGTTGCATTCAAGCCTGCGCGCGTTCCTGGCAAGTCGATATCCGGACCGGCCGCTCGCGCAAGCCCGCTCTGCGCGCGAGTGCGCCCCTCGGCGGCTGGAGCACCCGGCGTTCGTGGCGCCCGGTCCGTGCCGGTCAT
>DOUW01000480.1:4501-16053 GCA_003520365.1 Massilia sp. | reverse complement strand
CCGGCCTGGGAAGACCGGCCGGCGCGCGCCCCGCGCGAAGGCGGCTGGGAAGAGCGTCCCGCGCGTGCACCGCGCGGCGATACCTGGGAAGAGCGCCCGGCACGCGGCCAGCGCGAGTTCGGCATGAAGAAGGAACGCGTGATGCGCGATCCGGAGCCGGGCATGGCGACCTACCGCATCGAAGTCGGCCACGCGAACGGCGTCAAGCCGGGCAACATCGTCGGCGCGATTGCCAACGAAGGCGGCATCGAGTCGAAGTACATCGGCCGCATCGAGATCTACGACGACTTCACCACGCTCGACCTGCCGGACGATCTGCCGAAGGACCTGGTCGACCACCTGAAGACCGTGTGGGTCGCCGGCCAGCAGCTCAACATCACGCGCGACGGCGAGGAAGCACCGCCGCCGAAGAAGGCCGCCGGACCGAAGAAATCCTTCGGCGCCGAACGCCGCATGGCCGAGAAGCCGGGCTTCAAGAAGCCGCGCAAATCGTAATCGTCGCGGCATCGTAGGGTGGGCACGCCGTGCCCACGCGCTACGTGTTCGTCCGGCAGTTCGCTGCGGGGACGATTCGCTCCGGGACGGTAGCGATCATCGTTTGGCTAACGATACGCATTTGGACATGGCATCACATATCCGTGTCTCGTATTGATGCCAAGCCGCATTCAGGCAGCGTTCCGCGTGGGCACAGCGNNGCCCACCCTACGTTAATCCGCAAACATCCACAACAGCGCCTCGCGCAGCTCCCCGCTCCAGAACGCCTCGTTGTGCTCCGCCCCCGGCACGATCTTCAGTACCGTATTCGCCGCCGGATGCCCGCTTTGCTTCACCACGGCCGCCATGCGCTCGACGTCCGGCACCATCGCCCCGCCTTCCTTTTCTCCCATCAGCATGAACAGCCGCGCATCCTTCGGCACCGGATGCCGCGCCATGAAGTCGAACGCGGGCTGCGCCGTCCAGTAGGCCGGCGAGAACACGCCGGCCTTGCTGAACACCTGCGGATACTGGGCGATCGCATAGTGCGAGGCCAGGCCGCCCATCGAGCTGCCCATGATGGCCGTGTACGCGCGGCCGGGCAGGGTGCGGTACTTGCCGTCGATGAGGGGCTTGAGCACCTTGACGATGAAGTCGGTGTATTCCCGTCCCTCGGGCGCGCCGAATTCCGTGTGCGGCCAGGCGTTCAGCTCCGTCATGCGCTTTTCCAGGCCGTTGTCGATGCCGACCACGATCAGTTCCAGCTTGCCTTCCCTGGCGAGCGCGTCCAGCGTTTCGTCGACCCTCCACTCGCCGGCATAGGCGGTCGCTTCGTCGAACAGGTTCTGGCCGTCGTGCATGTAGAGCACGGGATAGCGCTTGCTTGACGTGGCATAGCCCGGCGGCAGATACAGGCGCACCTGGCGCTTGCGGTCCAGGCCCGGCATGTCCAGCAGTTCGGGCAGGACGTGCACGCCGGGCAGGGCGGTCGAGGCCTTGGGCGGCGCCGTGTCGGCGGCCGTGGCGAAGACCGGGGCGGCCAGCAGCATGGCCAGGCACAGCGGCGAGAAGACGCGGCGGAACGGGTGCATGGGCGATGTCCTTCTATTAGTGCGAGTTGGCGAGCGCCGGCTCGAGCGCCTGCGTGGCGCGGGCGTCGCTGACGAAGGTCCACAGCACGGCCGACACCGCGAGGCAGCCGCCGCAGATCAGGAACAGCAGGCTCTTGTCGGCCGCATCCCGCAGCACGTAGCCGACGCCCGTCGTCGCCAGCTGCGGCAGCACCACCGACAGGTTGAACAGGCCCATGAAAAAGCCCATGCGGCGCTTGTCGACCTTTTCGCTCATGATCGCGAAGGGCAGGCTGACCACGGCCGCCCAGCCGATGCCGACCACCGCCATCAGTACATACAGGCTGGCGGGCGAGCGCGCGAGCAGGGCGATCGCGAAGTAGGCGAGGGCCATGATGCCGATGCAGATCGCCTGGGTGCGCACCCGTCCGATGCGCGCGCCCAGGGGCGCCAGCACCAGCGCCGGCAGCAGGAAGCCGACCACGTTCATCACCGCGAACGAGATCGCGATCACGTGGCCCGACTGCGCCGCCGCCTGTTCCGCCGTGGCGCCGGCGGCGACCACGTGCTGCTGGATGAAGGCGATGATATAGACGAACATGGCCTGCACGCCGAACCAGCTGAAGGCGTGCGCCGTCCACAGGCGCCACAACTGGCCCCAGTCGGTGCCGGTGGCGGCGGCCGGCGCCACGGACGCTGCGGACGCTGCCGCCTCGGGCGCCAGTTCGCGCGGCTCCTCGATCAGGAACACCGGCAGCACCGAGAAGGCCAGTACGACGATCACGCCGATCGCAATGAGCGCATAGTTGCCGATGAAGGCGCCGATCAGGTAGGCCATCACGCCCCAGAAGCCGGAAATCGTCTGCATCCAGGTATACCCGCGCGTGCGCGCCTGGCCCTCGGGCGTGACGTCGGCGATCAGCGAGCGGGTCGGGTTGAAGCTGATGTTGATCGACAAATCGAGCGTCAGGGCGATGATGACGGCCACCGCCAGCAGGTTGGTCACGCCGAGCAGGTCGGCCACCACCTCGATGCGCGGCAGCAGGAACACCGACAGGGCGGCCAGGGTGCCGCCGATCAGGATGAAGGGCCGGCGCCGCCCACCCCAGAACCAGGTCTTGTCGCTGATGAAGCCGATGATCACCTGGCCCAGGATGCCGGCCAGCGGCCCGGCGGCCCAGACGATGCCGATCTCGTGGATGTCGAGGTGGTATTTGGTACTCAGCAGCCAGCTCAGGGCGGAAATCTGGATGCACAGCGCAAAGCCCATCGCCGTCGCCGGCAAGCTGGTCAATGCGTAGAAGGAAGGGCTCAGCCGACGCTGCATGTCGAGCATGGTGTCTCCGTGTTGTTATGTTATTTGACTACAAAACTCACTGTCGAGCCCGTAGACATGGCGATTTTACTATGCAAATGCTGGATTGACACTCGGAAAACGCCATGTTATTTTGCTACAAATTACCCTGCAACCAGCCCGTCCTCCTGGCCTTCCGGACGGGAACGCCTCCCATCGACCTCCGCCGACCCTGCCCAACAGCCGGCCGATGCGCGCATGTGGGGCGTTCGCCACATACAGAGAGTCCGGCTCGTGCCGGGCCGCTTGGGGACACAGATGGAAATGCATACCAACGCGCTCAAGCCACGCCTGTCGTTCTGGCAGCTGTGGAACATGAGCTTCGGCTTCTTCGGCATCCAGTTCGGCTTCGCGCTGCAGAACGCCAACACCAGCCGCATCTTCTCCACCCTGGGCGCCAATCCGGACGACCTGGCGCTGTTCTGGCTCGCCGCGCCGGTCACGGGCCTGCTGGTGCAGCCGGTGATCGGCTACATGAGCGACAACACCTGGCACCCGAAGTGGGGCCGGCGCCGCCCGTTCTTCTTCATCGGCGCGCTGCTGGCCGCGATCGCGCTGTTCCTGATGCCGAATTCCTCTGCGCTGTGGATGGCGGTGGCCGTGCTGTGGATGATGGACGCCGCGATCAACGTCTCGATGGAGCCCTTCCGCGCCTTCGTCGGCGACAAGCTCGACCCCTCGCAGCAGACCGCCGGCTACGCGATGCAGACCTTCTTCATCGGCTGCGGCG
Organism: Massilia sp.; assembly: GCA_003520365.1. Classification (GTDB taxonomy): domain Bacteria; phylum Pseudomonadota; class Gammaproteobacteria; order Burkholderiales; family Burkholderiaceae_D; genus Telluria; species Telluria haematophila. Next base: position 12,425 of record DOUW01000480.1, on the reverse strand, counting down.
CGGTCATCGCCTCGCTGCTGCCGACCATCTTCACCCATCTCGGCGTGTCGAACGTGCCGGTCGACGGCACGATCCCCGACAGCGTGCGCTACTCCTTCTATGCCGGCGCGCTGGTGTTCATGGTCGCCGTCAGCTGGACCGTGTTCACCGCCGACGAGCTGCCGCCGCCCGACCTCGACAGCTTCCAGCACGAGCGCAAGCACGCGCGCAACATCGGCGTGGCGCTGGCCGAGATCGTCGGCGGTTTCGGCAAGATGCCGAAGACCATGGTGCAGCTGGCCTTCGTGCAGTTCTTCACCTGGATCGCGCTGTTCGCGATGTGGATCTACACCGGCAGCGCGATCGCCGACGTGGTCTGGGGCACGCGCGACGCCCAGTCGGCGGCCTTCCAGGAAGCCGGCAACCAGGTCGGCATCATGTTCGCGGTGTACAGCGGCGTGTCGGCGCTGGCCGCCTTCATCCTGCCCGTGTTCGCCCGCGCCACCAGCCGCAAGACCGTGCACTTCACCTGCCTGGCCATCGGCGGCCTGAGCCTGGCGAGCATCGCCCTGATCGATTCCAGGGACATGCTGATGCTGCCGATGATCGGCGTCGGCGTCGCCTGGGCCAGTATCCTCACCATGCCGTACGCGATCCTGGCAGGTTCGCTGCCGGCCAGGCGCATGGGCTACTTCATGGGCCTGTTCAACTTCTTCGTCGTGATCCCGCAGATCGTCAGCGGCCTGCTGCTCGGTTTCGTGACCCGCGAATTCTTCGACGGCCACACCGTGCAGACCCTGGTGCTGGGCGGCGCCAGCATGCTGCTGGCCGCACTGCTGACGCTGGCGGTGACGGACAAGGCGCCGAACCAGGCTTGAGGCGCCCAGGAGCCGCGATGTCTCCCGTAGGGTGGGCACCCCGTGCCCACGCGTTACGAACGTATCCTTCCACCTGCGGCGGCGAAGCATCGCTCGAAACATATTCGAAGCGCGTGGCCGCAGCATGCCGCGCGAGCGAACATTCGAGGGCACGTATGCCAGCGACGCCCGTACCTCGTGGGCACGAGTGCCCACCCTACGAGATATAGCTGCACGCGAGCCTATGCATCCGAATACCCTGCGCCACGATTTCAGCCCCTGTCGTATCGTAATGTTTTGCTAACAAACGAATGCATACACAGGAGCGGAGCATGACGATCAACACCGTGGCGACCACGCCGTTCGCCGGGCAGCGTCCCGGCACCTCGGGCCTGCGCAAGAAGGTGACCGAATTCCAGCAGCCGGGCTACCTCGAGAACTTCGTCGAAGCCATCTTCCTGACCCTGGGCGACTTGTCCGGCCAGACCCTTGTGCTGGGCGGCGACGGGCGCTACTTCAACCGCAGCGCGATCCAGACCATCCTGCACATGGCCGCCGCCCATGGCGTGGCGCGCATCCTGGTCGGGCGCGGCGGCATCCTGTCGACGCCGGCCGTGAGCTGCGTGATCCGCAAGCATGCCGCCTTTGGCGGCATCGTGCTGTCGGCCAGCCACAACCCGGGCGGTCCGGACGGCGACTTCGGCATCAAGTACAACATCGCCAACGGCGGCCCGGCGCCGGAGAAGATCACCGAGGCGATCTTCGCGCAAACGCAAGCCTTGCGCTCTTACCGCATCAGCGATGCGCCGCCCGTGAACCTCGACCAGATCGGCACGGTCCAGCTGGAAGGCATGCAGGTCGAGGTCATCGACCCGGTGGCCGACTACGCCGAACTGATGGGGCGCCTGTTCGACTTCGACGCCATCCGCGCCCTGTTCGCACGCGGCTTCACGATGCGCTTCGACGGCATGAGCGCCGTTTCGGGCCCCTACGCCAAGGCGATCATCGAGGGCATCCTCGGCGCGCCCGCCGGCACCGTGATCAACGCCGAGCCTTTGGAAGACTTCGGCGGCCACCATCCCGACCCGAACCCGGTCAACGCGGCCGAGCTGATCGCCTTGATGAACGGTCCGGATGCGCCCGCGTTCGGCGCTGCTTCCGACGGCGACGGCGACCGCAACATGATCGTCGGGCGCGGCATCGCGGTCACGCCGTCGGACAGCCTGGCCATCATCGCCGCGAATGCGACGCTGGCGCCTGGCTATGCCGCCGGCATCAAAGGCATCGCGCGCTCGATGCCGACGTCGACCGCGGCCGACCGCGTGGCCGAGGCGCTGGGTGTGTCCTGCTTCGAGACCCCGACCGGCTGGAAGTACTTCGGCAACCTGATGGACGCCGGCATGGTCACCCTGTGCGGCGAGGAGAGCTACGGCACCGGTTCCGATCACGTGCGCGAAAAGGACGGCCTCTGGGCCGTGCTGTTCTGGCTGAACATCATCGCCGCCACCGGCAAGTCGGTCGGCGAGCTGGTGACCGAACACTGGGCCCGTTTCGGCCGCAACTATTATTCGCGCCACGACTACGAAGCCGTCGATTCCACCGCTGCCGACGGCATGATGGCCGCGCTGCGCGAAAAGCTGCCGACCCTGGCCGGCCAGGCGCTGGGCGACTACCGCGTCTCGCTGGCCGACGACTTCGTCTACACCGACCCGGTGGACAATTCCATCGCCTCGCGCCAGGGCGTGCGCATCGTCATGACCGACGGTTCGCGCATCGTGTTCCGCCTGTCAGGCACCGGCACCGAAGGCGCCACCATCCGCGTCTACCTTGAACGCTACGAGGCCGACCCGGTCCGCCACGACCTGGAAACGCAGCAGGCCTTATCGAGCCTGATCGCGATCGCCGACAAGGTCTCGGAACTGCGCGCCCGTACCGGCCGCGCGCAACCGAGCGTGATTACCTGATTTCGACCCACCACCACAGGAACCCTGCATGAAACTACCCGCACTTGCCGCTTCCCTGATGTTCGCGTTTGCCGCGCAGGCACAAGCCCAGATCGCTGCGCCCTGGGCGGCGCCGAGCAAGCCCTTCGTCTGGGAGAACGCGACCGTCTACTTCCTGCTGACGGACCGCTTCAACAACGGCGACCCGAGCAACGACCTGGCCTACGGCCGGAAGGCGGACGCGGCCAAGCTGCGCGGTTACATGGGCGGGGATCTGGCGGGCATCACGGCCAAGATCAAGGAGGGCTACTTCAACGAACTGGGCGTGAGCGCGATCTGGATCACGCCCCCGGTCGAGCAGATCCACGGCAGCACCGACGAGGGTACCGGCAGGAGCTACGGCTTCCACGGCTACTGGGCGCGCGACTTCACGGCGGTCGACGCCAACCTCGGCACCGAGGAAGACGTGCGCACCCTGGTCGACACCGCCCACGCCCACGGCATCCGCGTGCTGCTCGACGTGGTCATGAACCACACCGGTCCGGTGACGGACAAGGACCCGGTCTGGCCATCGGACTGGGTGCGGACCGGCCCGACCTGCAACTTCAAGGACGCGCGCGGCACCATCGACTGCACGCTGGTGAAGAACCTGCCGGACATCCGCACCGACAGCAACAAGGCCGTCGCGCTGCCGCCGATGCTGGTCGAGAAGTGGAAGAAGGAAGGGCGCTACGAGCGCGAGGTGAAGGAACTGGACGACTTCTTCAAGCGCACCGGCTACCCGCGCGCGCCGCGCTACTACCTGATGAAATGGCACGCCGACTGGGTGCGCAAGTACGGCTTCGACGGCTTCCGCGCCGACACCGTCAAGCACACCGAGCCGGGCGTGTGGAAGGACCTGAAAAAGGTCGCGAGCGCAGCCTACGAGGACTGGAAGCGCGCCAACCCGTCGAAGAAGCTGGGCGACACGCCGTTCTACATGACGGCCGAGGTCTACGGCTACGCGATCGGGCACGGCCATGCCTACGACCTGGGCGGCATGAAGGTCGACTACCCGAAGCAGGGCTTCGACAGCCTGATCAACTTTGCCATGAAGACCGACGCCGTCAACAGCTACGAGCAGCTGTTCAGCGCGTATTCGAAGGCGCTGCATGGCCCGATGAAGGATTCCTCGGTGCTGAACTACCTCAGCTCGCACGACGACGGCGCGCCCTACGACCCGATGCGCGAGCGTCCCTACGAGACCGCCACCAAGCTGCTGCTGGCGCCGGGCGCCGCCCAGATCTACTACGGCGACGAGACCGCGCGCCTGTTGAAAGTCGAGGGCGCCGAGGGCGACGCCACGCTGCGCTCCTTCATGAACTGGGACGAGCTGGCCTCGAACGCCCAGCGCGGCCTGAACCGCGTGCGCGACGTGCGCGAACACTGGCTGAAACTGGGCCGCTTCCGCCAGGCCCACCCGGCCGTCGGCGCCGGCGTGCACCAGATGATCCAGCACTACCCCTATACCTTCAAGCGCACCTGGGAAACCAAGGATGCGAACGACCGCGTGGTGGTGGCTCTGGACCTGCCGGCGGACAAGCCGACCGCCGTGCCGGTCGCCGGCGTGTTCATGGACGGCCAGACCGTGCGCGACTGGTACACGGGCACCACGGCCGTGGTCAAAGGGGGCAAGGTGCAGTTCCCGGTCACGGCCAAGCTGGCGCTGATCGGCTTGAACTGACCTGGCCCGCTGGCGGACAGTGGCGCTCACCCTACCGCTACAGCCAGGGGTAAAGCATACGGTCCGCGGTGCTTCCTGTAGGGTGGGCACTGGTGCCCACGCGGATTCGACATATCGATAGCGGCGCGCCGACGGGCTCCGCGACCGTGGTACACCACCGGCGCCCGACGGTCCGGAGCATCGCGCCTTTGGCATATCGGCTAGACTTTGTGCTTCCGATAACCCGACCGCCACTGCCATGACGCTCAATCGCACCTCCCGCATCGCCTCGGCCATCGCCTTTTCCCTGGCCTCGCTGACCGCCGCCCACGCCGCCGACACGTCTACCAACGAGCCGGCCTACGGCCCCGAACTCGAAGGCTTCGACTACCCGGCGCCGGTCAAGCAATTCAACTTCACCTCCCAGGGCGTGAAGCTGCACATGGCCTACATGGACATCGCGCCGACCGGCAAGGCGAACGGCCGCACCGTCGTCCTCATGCACGGCAAGAACTTCTGCGGCGCGACCTGGGAAGGCAGCATGAAGGCGCTGGCAGGCGCCGGCTACCGCGTGGTGGTGCCTGACCAGGTCGGCTTCTGCAAGTCCAGCAAACCCCAGCACTACCAGTACACCTTCCAGCAGCTGGCCGAGAACACGCGCGCGCTGCTCGAATCGGTCGGCGTCAAGAGCGCGACCATCATGGGCCACTCGACCGGCGGCATGCTGGCGGTGCGCTACGGCCTGATGTTCCCGCAGCAGACCGAGCAGCTGGTGCTGGTCAATCCGATCGGCCTGGAAGACTGGAAAGCGCTGGGCGTGCCGTCGCTGGGCGTCGACAAGTGGTACCAGCGCGAGCTGCAGACCACGGCCGACCGGATCCGCAACTACGAGAAGGCGACCTATTACGTCAACCAGTGGAAGCCGGAATACGAGCCCTGGGTGCAGATGCTGGCCGGGATGTACCGCGGTCCGGGCAAGGAGATCGTCGCCTGGAACTCGGCCCTGCTGTACGACATGATCTACACCCAGCCGGTGGTCTACGAGTTCCCGCTGTTGACGATGCCGACCCTGCTCCTGATCGGCCTGAAGGACACGACCGCGATCGGCAAGGATGCCGCGCCGGAAGCCTTGCGCCCCAAGCTGGGCAATTATCCGGAACTGGCGCAGAAGACGGCCAAGGCGATTCCGAAGGCGACCCTGGTCACCTTCCCGGAGATGGGCCACGCGCCGCAGATGCAGGATCCGAAGGCTTTCCACGAGGCGCTGCTGAAGGGCCTGGCCGCGAAGAAGTAAGCGCGCGCTCCCGGGCAAACGCAGGAGCAGGACAGGGGCGGCTTGCTGTATCATCCCGCCCCTGGAAACGAAAGCCCCACATGCTCATCATCACCATCAAACAGGGCAAGGAGAAAAGCATCCTTGCCGGCGATCCCTGGATCTACCTGTCCGCCATCGAGAAGGTCGACGGCAAGCCGCAGGAACGCAACAAGCCGGGCGCCACCGCCATCGTGCAGTCCTCGTCGCGCCGCTTCCTGGCGCGCGCCGCCTACAACGCCAAATCGCAGATCGCCGCCCGCGTCTGGACCCTGCGCGAGGACGAACCGGTCGACCACGCGCTGGTCAAGCGGCGCGTGCAGGCCGCCGTCGAGCGCCGCGCCGATGCGCTGGACGACGCCGACCCGCAGGCGCTGGTGCAGCTGGTCGATGGCGAAAAGGATGGCCTCCCGGGCCTGGTGGTGCACAGCTACGGCGGCGCCGCGGGCTACCTGGTCTGCCAGTTCAATTCCGCCGGCGTCGACCTGTGGAAGGTCGCCGTCGTGCAGGCGCTGATCAAGGCCACGGGCTGCAACAACGTGTTCGAACGCACCGACGAGTTGCTGCGCAAGGGCGAAGGCCTGCCCGTCATCTGGCGCGCGCTGGCCGGCGAGGAGCCGCCGCAGCGGCTGATGGTGCGCGAGGGCGGCAAGCTGCTGCCGATGGATATCCGGACCGGATTCGTGTATCCGCGTTGAAGATCCTGCCGCCGGCAGGACGATTATTCGCGTCGCATTGAAAAAAAGATAACTATTGTGCTAGCGTGAGGGCTCTCATCCATTGGAGCCACTCATGATCCGCCGCACCGCACTGCTGTCCGCCCTCACGCTTTCCCTCCTGCTGGCTGCCTGCAGCAAGGACAAGGACGAATCCGCTGACGCTGACGAAACCCAGGCGCAGGCGCAGGCAGAGGGCGACGAACAGGTCGAGACCGACATCCAGCCCGAGGAGACGCCGCCGCCGAACGTGGATTACTGGAAGGTGGTCGGTCCCCTCGTGGCCGGCGATTACAGCGGCGCCTGCCTGCGCAAGCCCGACCTGCACAAGATGGATGCGACCGTGAAGGTCGGCGCCGACGGCAAGGCCTCCTCCAACGGCCTGGACCTGGATTTTCGCGATGCCAGGAAGGTCATGCTGACGCGCCAGCGCGAGAAGGACGGCGGCTACGGCGCGATGTTCATGTTTTCGGTCGACGAAGGCAAGGGCGGCGACCTGTTGCTGCAGTCCGCCGAAGGCGGCAAGGGCAGTGTCGTCATCAATCGCGACGACATCGGCCTCATGTGCAGCGAGGTCGGCGGCATCGACAAGCTGAGCGCCAGGCCGCTGCGCGCCGTGTTCTCGGGCCTCCTCGGCGCGAAGACGCAGACGGTCAGCTGCCTCGACAACACGAACCTGCTGGTGCGCCGCGACACCGATGTCGAGATCGACGGCGACGTGCTGAAGATCGGCGGCACGAAGTTCGACATCACGGCCGCGCAGACCGAGATGTTCACCTTCGACGATGCCGGCCGTACGATGTCGCTGAGCCTGCTCATGCCGGACAAGCAGACGATCGGGCTCGGATATGACGGCGCCGGTACGCTGACCAGCGTGACCGTGTTCAAGGAAGCGGAACGTTCCTACTCCTGCGAGCCGAAGAGGGAAGGCTAGCACGATAGCGCGCCGCCGGGCAGCGATGCGGGGCCGGCCGCAGATACCCATCTGGTAGCAATCAAACAATGCTATCCTGTATGGCTCCAGAGGTATCCCAGCAGTCATGAAATGAGCACCGTACCAGACAACGAACACAAGAACAGCCGTGCTTCCTACGCCGACGGCCCGCGCCTGCTGGCCGACATCGGCGCCACCCATGCCCGCTTTGCGCTCGAGACGGCGCCCGGCGTGCTGCGCCAGACCGCGGTCCTGCGCTGCGACGACTACGGCGGCATCGTCCCGCTGCTGAACGCCTATCTCGACGAGCACGGCGGCGAGCGCATCGCGCACGCGGCCTTTGCGATGGCCAACCCGATCAGCGGCGACCTGGTGCGCATGACCAACCGCGACTGGCAATTCTCCACCGACGAGGTGCGCAGGACCATGGGCTGGTCGACCCTCCTGATCGTCAACGATTTCACCGCGCTGGCGATGGCGG
>DOUW01000480.1:0-4494 GCA_003520365.1 Massilia sp. | reverse complement strand
GGCGGGCGTGCTCGGCGCCGGCACCGGTCTCGGCGTATCGGGCGTGATCCCGACCGCGGACGGCTTCATCACCTTAGGTAGCGAAGGCGGCCACGTGAACTTCGCCCCGGCCGACGAGCGCGAGTTCGCGATCCTGCAGTACGCCTGGCGCGAGTGGCCGCACGTCTCGAACGAGCGCATCCTGTCCGGCCCCGGCATGGAGCTGGTCTACCGCGCGCTGGCCGAGCGCAACGGCGTGGATGCGCCGGCCCGTTCTGCGGCCGAGATCGTCGCCTGCGCGCTCGACGACCAGGACGCGCTGTGCCTGGAAGTGCTCGAATGCTTCGCCGGCATGCTCGGCGGCGCGGCGGCCAACCTGGCGGTGACGCTGGGCGCCTTCGGCGGCATCTTCATCGGCGGCGGCATCGTGCCGCGCATCGCGCAGTGGTTCGCGACGTCGCCGTTCCGCGCGCGCTTCGAGGCGAAAGGGCGCTTCAGCGATTACCTGGCCGCGATCCCGACCTACGTCATCATGACGCCGAACCCGGCGCTGCGCGGCGTGTCGACGATCCTGTCCGAACACCTGCGCGGGCGCAGCGGCGCGAACACTTTGATGGAGCGCGTCCAGCACCTGCAGCACGAACTGTCGCCGGCCGAGCAGCGCGTGGCCGCCCTGGTGCTGGAGCATCCGAGGAAGGTCCTGTCCGAGCCGATCGCCGAGATCGCGCGCCTGGCGGACGTGAGCCAGCCGACCGTGATCCGCTTCTGCCGCTCGCTCGGCTTCCAGGGCCTGGCCGAATTCAAGCTGAAGTTCGCCGGCAGCCTGACCGGCTCGATCCCGGTGCGCCACAGCCAGGTGCGCATGAGCGACAGCACCCACGATCTGTCGGCCAAGGTGATCGACAACACGGTCTCGGCCATCCTGAAATTCCGCGACGGGCTCGACGTGCACGCGATCGACCGCGCCATCGAGATGCTGCGCCGCGCGAACAAGGTCGAGTTCTACGCGATGGGCAATGCGCGCGTGGTGGCGCTGGACGGCCAACATAAATTCTTCCGCTTCCGCATCCCGACCACGGCCCACGGCGACGCCCACCTGTTCCAGCTGGCGGCCGAACTGCTGAAACCGAACGATGTCGTGGTCGCGATCTCGACGGCGGGCCAGGCGCCCGAGCTGCTGGCAGCGGTGGACGCCGCGCGCCAGGCCGGCGCCAGCGTGATCGCCATCACCAGCAGCAAGTCGGCGCTGGCGAAGAAGGCCAATGTCTGCCTCGCGGTCGATCATACGGAGGACAGCACCACCTTCCTGTCGATGATCTCGCGCATCCTCCAGCTGCTGCTGATCGACATCATGGCGGTCGGGATCTCGCTCGGTGCCCAGGCCGAGCAGGATGGGGATATCGAGAAGCGCAAGCTGCTTATTTCGCACCTGGATGTGTGACGCCGTGACGATCACCCTGCGCGACGTCACCGAAGAGAACTTCGAGTCGCTGATGGACATGGAGCTGCCCGCGCACCAGCGCGATCTGCTGCACACCAACGCGTATTCGATCGCGCAGGCGAAGTTCTATGCCTGCCTGGTGCCGCGCGCGATCTACCAGGACGAGCGTCCGGTCGGCTTCGCGATGTACAACCGCGAGGACGACGGCCGGCCCGGCTACTACGGCATCTACCGCTTCATGGTCGACTTCCCGCTGCAGTCGCAGGGCATCGGGCGGCGCGCGATGGCACTCCTGCTCGACGAAATCAAGGCCGCGCCGGACGTCGAGGTCATCAACATCTGCTACCACCCGCACAACGCACGCGCCAGCGCCTTCTACAAGAGCTTCGGCTTCGTGGAGATCGGCATCGACTGCAACCACGAGATGGTGGCGGAGATCCGCTTGCGTTAGAGCGCCCTTCGCCGCCGCCGACGTTCACGGCGCCAGAAGCACCTTCAGCATGCGCTGCGGGTTGGCGATGAAGTCGTGCATCACGCGGTAGTGCTCGGTGTCCTCGTACCCCACCTTGCGGATGCCCTGCGCGCCGCATTCGTAGATCGTCGCGTTCGGGTAGGCCATCAGGATCGGCGAATGGGTCGCGATCAGGAACTGGCTGCCGTCCTGCACTAGGTCGTGCAGGCGGCTGAGCATGGCCAGCTGGCGCTGCGGGGAGAGGGCGGCTTCCGGTTCGTCGAGCACGTAGAAGCTGTTACCTCTGAATCGCTCCATGAACAGGGTCAGGAAGGCTTCGCCGTGCGATTGCTCGTGCAGGGGCCTGCCGCCGTACGCACCGGCCACGCCGAGCCGCTCGATCTCCGTGCTGACGTTGAAAAAGCTCTCGGCGCGCAGGAAGTAGCCGTCGCGCGGCAGCGCGATGCCGCGCGCCAGGCGCAGGTGTTCGTGCAGGCCCGAATGCGATGCGCGCGTGGCGAAGCGGAAGTTGCGGCTGCCGCCTTCGGCATTGAAGCCCATCGCCACTGCGATCGCTTCGAGCAACGTCGACTTGCCCGAGCCGTTCTCGCCGACAAAGAAGGTCACCTGCGGATGCAGCGTGAGCTGGCCCAGCGAGCGCACCACCGGCAGGGAGAACGGAAACCTGCCGGCATGGGCCTGGGCCGAGGGCTTGAGGCTGATGTCGGAGAGGTAGGGGCGCGTTTTCATCGTGTGTGCCGAAGCCCTGGATGCTGTGCCGGCCGGTGCCGGATGATGTCGTATTGTAATGGCAGTTCATTCCCCGATGTACGGCAGCCGCGTCCGTTTCTTGCCGCGCGGACGCAACGCCAGGCATTTTATTGCTGCACACCATTGTTATTACAAGAATAACAAATGCCGCCTGCATGATCTAAAATGCTCTGACGTCTGCTGATCGTCAGCTGCAGCGATTTCTTATCTAACGCAAAAGGCAGCCATGAATCTCGATATTGAACGTGTTCCCACTGGCATCCCCGAGCTGGACGCCATCCTGCGTGGCGGCCTGATTCGCCAGCGGGTCCACCTGATCGAAGGCCGGCCCGGCACCGGGAAGACCACCCTGGGCCTGCGTTACCTGATCCATGCCGCATCGCTGGGCCAGCGCTGCCTGTATGTCACCCTGTCCGAAAGCCGCGCCGAGCTGCTGGCCACCGCGAACAGCCACGGCTGGTCCCTGGACGGCATCGACATCGAGGAAATCATGCCCTTGCCGCCGGATGCGGGGTCGGCGCAGACGATCCTGCTGCCGACCGATACCGAGCTGTCCGCACTGGTGAGCCGCATCGCCGACACCATCGCCGCCAGCGGCGCCGTGCACGTCGTCATCGATTCGATGGTCGAGGTGCGCCTGCTGGCGCGCGACAGCGCGCATTACCGGCGCCAGATCATCGACCTGCGCCAGCGGCTGTCCGCGCTCGGGGCCACGGTCCTGATGCTTGACGACCTCACGGCCGACGGCCGCGAATACGAATTGCAGAGCGCCGTGCACGGCGTCGTGACGCTCGAGCAGCTCGAGCGCAGCTTCGGGGCGGCGCGCCGGCGCATGCGTGTCGTCAAGCTGCGCGGCGGCGACTTCCAGAGCGGCTGGCACGACTACGCGATCCAGAAGAACGAGATCCTGGTGTTTCCCAGCCTGATCGCGCAGGAGCACCAGCGCGACGACGAGACCCTCGACATCGCCAGCAATGTCGCCAATCTCGACCGCCTGGTCGGCGGTGCGCTCACCGCCGGCAGCTCGACGATGATCGTCGGCCCTTCGGGCGTCGGCAAATCCACGGTGGCCCTGCAATACGCCTTGTCCGCGGTGCAAAGCGGCTGCCACGTCGGTTACTTCAGCTTCGACGAATCCGAGAGCACGCTGCGTTCGCGCATGGTCGCGCACATGCACCAGGACGCCGACTCCGATGAGCGGCGCCGCTTTCACCTGCGCCGCGTCAATCCCTCGCGCATCTCGCCCGGGGAATTCATCTGGAACGTCAGGCGCATTGTCGAGGACCGTAGCGCGCGCCTCATCATCATCGACTGCATCAACTCCTACCTCGACGTGATCCGCGAAGAGAAGTCGCTGCTGCTGCAGATGAACGAGCTGTTCTCGTATCTGAGCAACATGAACGTGACCTCGATCATCATCGGCGCCCATTCGGCCCGCCTCGATACCTCGAAGGAGCCGGATGCGCTGAGCATCATCACCGACAACATCATCTCCTTGCGCTACTACGAGCACGACAACGTGGTCCACAAGGCGATCTGCGTCCTGAAGCGGCGCGATGGCCGGCACGAGCACGACGTGCGCGAACTGCGCCTGACCGATGCCGGCATCGAGATCGGCGCGCGCATCGGCGTGCCGGTGGACGAGGTGGGAGTGGCGAACCTTGAAACCTGAGGCCGGAACGGCCCGCGTCGTCGTCTTCGCGCCGGTCGAAGGCGACGCCGCCGCGCTGGGCCGCATGCTGGAGGACGAGGGCGTCGCGATGCGCGCGTGCGCCGATGCTGCCGCTTTCTACGCCTGCCTGGACGAGCATGCCTGGTGCGCCATCGTCACCGAGGAAGGGCTGGACCGGTG
>DOUW01000477.1:2338-2900 GCA_003520365.1 Massilia sp. | reverse complement strand
GCCGCGGCCAGCCAGCAGGCGCGTGAGATCGCGCGCGGCGACCCGGTGCGCTGGTACCGCGAAGACACGACACGCCAGGAGCAGATGCGCACACGCCGCAAGGAAATCGGCGCCGCGCTCGACGAAGCGAAAAACGCCTGCAAGCAGGGGCCGGTGGCCGAGCGCGCGAGCTGCCAGAAGGCCGCGCAGGACACCTGGCGCAAGGAAATGGCGGCCTTGCGCAACGAAGCGCCGGTGCAGGCCAGCACGGGGGACGCGGGGCGCTGAGCGCCTTGTTGGCCCCTACTACCCTGCTTGCAGGATTGACGTGGCGTGACCGGCGTGACGTTTCTCGAAGGGACGTAGGGTGGACGGCTTCGCCGTCCACGCGTTCAAGCGATGCGTGCTGTCGCGAGCGTTTGCACGAGGCCATTGAGTTCGCGAAGCGTCCATGGTCGCGAGGGGTTCCTGACGTGACCGTCAAACCGACGCGTCGCTTTGCTCGAAGCGCCGCATCACGTACCGGATAGCGACGAACGCCTGCGATATCGCGCCGTTCGTTGAACGCGTGGGCGGGAGACCC
>DOUW01000477.1:616-2228 GCA_003520365.1 Massilia sp. | reverse complement strand
GCATTATATGCACCGCCTCCACGCGCCGGGCCCAGGCCCGGCAAACACTTACGCGACCTCGCGCGATGCGCGCCGCTTGTTCATGAACCAGCCCGCTACGCCCAGCAATACCGCTCCAGCGAGCGCCTGCTTGCCCATGCGCCGCTGGCGCACGAAGTTGAAGGCGGCTAGTGCATACGGGGCGATGACCGAGACGCTCGTGCCCGTAGGTTTCAGCAGAGCATCAGCCCGGGTGCGCAGCGCCCATGTGGCATGGTCGAATACAGAATGTAGCATGACTTCGGGCCGCGCGCCGTGTTTTACCTGCGCTCGCGCGTAGGCCACCCCCGCACGGTAGAACTCGCCCTCGCGCAGCAGCTCGGCCTTGCGCAGCGCCGGGTCGCGGCTGTGCTTGTGACCGGCCAGGCCGGTCGGTTCGTCGTTGTGATGATGCTTGTCCATGTTCCCTCCCCTGGTTGGCGCTTACATCAGCGCGTCGCGGTCTGCGCGCAGTTCGTTCATCGTTTCCGGGAAGGCGAGCTTGCCCTGCTTGAGCATGGCCAATCCCTTGGCGACGAGTACGGCCGTGATGACCGCGAATACGAGGAACATCACCAGCAGGATCTTCCAGCCCATGGCGTCCCAGGCCAGCGCCACGATCATCGCGGTGCCATAGGCCAGTGCGAACCAGACCGCGAGCACTGCGCAGGCGAAGATCGCCACCAGTTCGATCACGTGGTTGCGTACCTCCGACAGCTCGAGCGCCGCCAGCTCCACGCGCGACACCACGAGGCCGAACAGGCTCTTCGCCAGGCCGGAGATGCCGCCCATGAGTCCGGGGCCATGCACGACGGTATCGGTCTTTTCCATGGCGTTCTCCGGCGAAATTATTTACGGCCCAGGACGATGCCGACCAGCAGGCCGACGCTGGCGGCGGCAACGACGGTGCGCCATGGGTTGTCCTTCACGTAGACATCGGCCGTGTGCGCCAGTTCCTTGCTCTTGACGACGGCTTGACCCTGGTACTGGCTGGCCTTGCCCATCGCGCGGTCCAGCATTTCCATGCCGCGGCTGCGCAGTTCGTCGGCCTTTTCGCCGGTCATGGCGGCCGCGGCCGTCAGCAGCGACTGGGCGTCCTTGACCAGGACTTTCATGTCGGCGCTGGCGTTGTTGAGGCTGCTGTCGAGCGAACGGGCATTGGCGCGGGTGGTGGTGTCTAGCATGATGAACTCCTGTTGTGGTTGTGTGTGTATTGAAAATCAGGGCACGAGGAAATCGCGCATGTCGTCGGCGTGCTCTTCCTCGACGGCGAGGATCTCGACCAGCATCTGGCGCGTGGTCGGGTCCTTGTCGCCGATCGCCTGGATCATCTGGCGGTAGGACTCGATCGCCACGCGCTCGGCGATCAGGTCGGCGCGCACCATGGCCTGGACGTCGTCGGATTCGTCGTATTCGGCGTGGCTGCGCGCGGTCAGCGTGGCCGGGTTGAAGTTCGGCGAGCCGTTCAGCTGGACGATGCGCTCGGCGATGCGGTCGGCGTGCTCCTGTTCCTGCTGGGCGTGCTCGAGGAATTCGGCCTTCAGCTGGCCGTTGTTCGGGCCGCTGACCGTGTAGTAGTGGCGCTTGTAGCGCA
>DOUW01000477.1:0-548 GCA_003520365.1 Massilia sp. | reverse complement strand
CCCTCGCTTGACGCTTGAATCAGCGGCCCGCGGTACGCTGCGGAATCGGCGCGTTATCGTTCGACAGCACGATCTCGACGCGGCGGTTCATCTGGCGGTTCGCGGCGGTATCGTTGCCGGCCACCGGGAACGCTTCGCCATAGGCGCGGGTCGCGATGCGCTGGCGCTCGACGCCCATGCTGCCCAGTGCGGTGGCGACGGCGTTGGCGCGGCGCTGCGACAGGTCCTGGTTGTAGCTCGAGCTGCCGGTGCTGTCGGTAAACCCTTCGACCAGCACAGTGCGCTCAGGGTTCTGTTTCATCACCTCGGCCAGCTTGCGCAGGGTCGACATTCCGTTCGGGGTCAGGTCGGCCTGGTTGGTGGCGAACAGCACGTCGCCGATGGTCACGACCATGCCGCGCTCGGTCTTGGTGGCGTGCAGCTCGGCCAGCTGGGATTCGAGCTGGGCGGCGCGCTGGGCCAATGCCTGGTTCTGGGCCTGGGCCGCCTGCGCCTGCTGCTGGGCGGTCATGGCCGCGGCCTGCGCCGCTTCGGCCTCGCGCTTGGCG
>DOUW01000278.1:3332-3738 GCA_003520365.1 Massilia sp. | reverse complement strand
GGGCCGGGGCGTGGCCCTGCCCGGCGGCGCGGCGCAGCCAGTCCAGCGCCTGCGCCAGATCGCGCTCCACGCCCTGCCCGCTGTCGTAGCGCAGCGCGAGGGCGAACTGGGCGCGCGCATAGCCCTGGGCGGCGGCGCGGCGGTACCAGGTCAATGCCTGTTCCTGGTCCTGGGCGATGCCCTTGCCGCCCTCGTACATCATGCCGAGATTGTGCTGGGCGCCGGCGTCGCCCTGCTCCGCGGCGCGGCGGAACCAGTGCAGCGCCTGGTGCACGTCGGTGGCGACGCCCTGCCCTTTCGCATACAGCCAGCCCAAGTTGTACTGGGCCGGCGCATACCCCTGCCCGGCCGCGCAACCGTACCAGTACAGCGCCTGCTCGTAGTCCTGGGCCACGCCCTGGCCCAA
>DOUW01000278.1:2883-3275 GCA_003520365.1 Massilia sp. | reverse complement strand
GCGGCCATGCGGTACCAGGCGACGGCCAGCTCGTAGTTCCGAGGCACGCCCTGGCCGTTCACGTACATGAAGCCCAGGCTGTGCTGGGCGCTGGCGACGCCGCGCTCGGCCAGGCCCTTCACGCGCAGGAATTCGGCCGTATGGCGTTCCCCTGCTGCGGGCGCGGTCGTCGCGGTGTCCATGGAAAGCAGAAGGCCTTAGGCGCGGATCGCGCGCACCTGGGTCGCGGGACCGCCCAGGGCCGGCTGCGGCGCGCCCAGCGCCTGCGAACGCAGCACGCCGATGAAGTTCGACAGCGAGATCGGGCGGTAGTAGAGGTAGCCCTGCATGGTCTCGCAGCCGTTGGCCTTCAGGTAGTTGGCTTGCACCTCGGTCTCGACGCCTTCGGCGAT
>DOUW01000278.1:0-2820 GCA_003520365.1 Massilia sp. | reverse complement strand
CGGTGCCGAAGTCGTCGATCGCGACCGACACGCCGAGCTGGCACAGTTTGTTCAGCTGCTCGATCGCGTACTGCGGATTGCGGATGCAGATGTTCTCGGTGATCTCGACCTCGATCTGGCCGGGCGAGATTCCGTAGCGCACCAGCGCGCCGCGCATCTTCTCGAAGAAGTCGCCGCGGTCCAGGTATTGCGGAGACAGATTCAGCGACAGCCGCACCGCCTGGCCGCTGGCCAGGTTCCACTGCAGCATGTCGCGGCACAGGGCGCCGATCATCCAGTCCGAGATCGGCAGCATCAGGCCGTTCTCTTCCGCGAACGGCAGGAATTCGCCGGCCGACAGCAGGCCGCGGGTCGGGTGGTTCCAGCGCATCAGCGCCTCGGCGCCGACGATGCGGCCGGTGACGGCGTCGATCTGCGGCTGGTAGTACATCTCCAGTTCGTTGTGCTCGAGCGCGCGGCGCAGCGCCTGCTCGAGCGCGATCTTCTGGTGCGACACGTCGAGCATCGAGTCGTGGTAGAAGCTGTGGCCGTTCTTGCCCAGCGCCTTGACCTGGTACATCGCGATGTCGGCGTGGCGCAGCAGTTCGTCGATCGATTCGCCGTCGCCCGGATAGATCGCAATGCCGATCGAGGCCGAGATGTGCACCTCGTGGCCGTCGAGATCGAAAGGCTTGTGCAGGCACTCGAGGAACTTGTCGGCCACCATGCGCGCGTCGTCGCGGTCGCGCAGTTCCGGCAGCACGATGGTGAACTCGTCGCCGCCCTGGCGCGCCAGGGTGTCGCCCTTGCGCAAACACTCCTTCAGGCGCACCGCGACCTGCTGCAGCAGCTCGTCGCCCTTGACGTGGCCGAGCGTGTCGTTCACGAGCTTGAAGCGGTCGAGGTCGATGAACATCACGGCGAGCTCGGTCTGCTTGCGCTTGGCCTGGATCACGGCCAGGCCGAGGCGGTCCTTGAACAGGATGCGGTTCGGCAGGTCGGTCAGGATGTCGTGGTAGGCCTGGTAGGAGATGACCTCTTCCGCGCGCTTCCTGTCGGTGATGTCGCGCGCGACGCCGTAGGTGCCGAAGAACTCGAGCTTCTTGACCTCCTGGTCGGGCACGTGCATGCCGATCGAATTCAGCGAGATCGTCATCAAGGTGTTGTTGAAGGTGCGGTCGCCGCTGTTGCTGAGCTTACCGGTGGCGCCGCGGCACTTCAGGCGCAGCTCGACGTTGCGCGATGCGCGTTCGTCGACCCGTCTCTCGTTGAACACGTAGCGGGCGCGCTCCAGGTCCTCGTCGTGCACCAGGATCGAGTAGTGCTTGCCGATCAGCTCGTCGCGCGTGAAGCCCAGCAGCTGGTAGGCGCGGTCGTTCACGAAGGTAAAGCGGCCTTCGTGGTTCAGGGTGTAGATGATGTCCGGCGAGCTGTCGACCAGGTAGCGGTACATCTTCTCCGAATTTTCCAGCTGGTTGGCGATGCGCGCGTTGCTTGCTGCCAGGCGGCGCTGTTCGAGCGCGTTGCCGACGGTGGTCAAGAGTTCTTCGCGCGCGTAGGGCTTGCGCAGGTAATCGTAGGCGCCGCGCTTCAGGGCGCCGATCGCGGCGTCGATGCCCACTTCCCCGCTCATCACGATCACGTCGGCATCGATGCCCCTGGCATTGATGAAGTCCATGATCTCGTGGCCGCCGATGTCCGGCAGGCGCAGGTCGAGCAGCACCAGGTCGAAGCGCAGCGTCGACAGGTGGGCGATCGCCTCGCTGCCCGAGCTGGCCGTGGTCAGGTGATAGTCGCGGTCGCGCAGCAGTTCGTAGAGCGAGGCCAGCAGGCGCGGTTCGTCGTCCACGAGCAGCAGGCGGGGCTGCTCGGCGATGCCGGGCAGCCCCGCCGGCGTGTCGGGCATCCCGGCCGGAGCCTCCGCACCCTGGAACATGGCTGAAGTTGCGCTGGCTGAGTACACGTTTGTCATACCTTATACAGAACCCAGGGCGCGCGCCGGCAGGGNNTGGGGGCGCTGGCGCCGGACCATGCCGGCAGCAGAATTTCAAATGCGGTGCCGCTCCTGCCGCTGCGGCAGGCGATCTGGCCGTTGAGTTTCTTGACCAGGCCGTGCACGATCGACAGGCCCAGGCCGCGGTGCGCGCCATCCTTGGTGCTTTTCACCGCCGAGAACAGGTTGGCCATCACCTCGGGCGCAAGGCCAGGACCGGTGTCGGACACCGTCAGCTCCAGGTAGAGCTTGCGCTCGCGGTGCACGGGGCCGCGGTTGGCGATCTCGATGCGCCCGCCGCCGCTGCCGGCCAGGGCCTCGACCGCGTTCTTCACGAGGTTGACCAGGATCTGCTTGAGCGTATCCGCGTCGCCCGCGACCAGGCGCGCCTCGTCGTGCATCGCGGTGACGATCTGGACGTTGGCCGGCACGAACTGGCCGGCGCGGAACAGGCGCACCACATCCTCGACCACCTTCGCGGCGTCCAGCGGACGCGGGCCGCCCTCGGCCGCCGCCGGCTTGATGTCGGCCAGGGTGCCGATCAGCTGGCCGACGCGGTCGATTTCCTCGTTCAACACCGACATCTCGCTGGCCACCGGTTCCTGGCGCGCCAGCTTGCTGTCGAGGACACTGAGGTAGTTCTTGATGATCGACAGCGGGTTGTTCACCTCGTGCAGCACGCGGCGCGACGCCTCGCGGTATTCCTCTGCGACGCTGGCGATCTGGCGCCGCGCCTGGCCGCGTTCGAGCAGCGCCGTCTCCAGCGCGGTCGCGGCCTGGGCGCCGAAGGATTGCAGGAAGCGCTCGCGCTTCTGGCAGGCGGGCAGCTGCCAGGACGCCACGCCGCC
>DOUW01000275.1:3118-3320 GCA_003520365.1 Massilia sp. | reverse complement strand
CAGCGCGTGGCCATCGCGCGCGGCCTGTACACGCAGCCGCGCGTGCTGCTGCTGGACGAGCCCTTCTCCGCCGTCGACGCCTTTACCCGCATGCGCCTGCAGGACCTGCTGGCGCGGGTGGCGCGGCAGCGCGGCCTGAGCATCCTGATGGTCACCCATGACATCGACGAAGCGCTGTACCTGAGCGACCGCATCGTGCTGA
>DOUW01000275.1:0-3047 GCA_003520365.1 Massilia sp. | reverse complement strand
GTGCTGATGGATGGCGTGCCGGGCCCGGCGCGCGCCGAGTTCGAGGTCACACTCGAACGCCCGCGCGACCGGGCAGTGCTGGCGGCATCGAACCTGAAACCGGCCATCCTCTACGGCCTGCACGCGGTGCACGCCATCTAGCTCGGGCCGGTGCTCAAGCGCCGCGCATCTGCGCCTGGGTCACGTTGCTGCCCGGCGCCACGCTTTGCGTGAGCCAGACGTTGCCGCCGATGGTCGAGCCGGCGCCCACCGTGATGCGCCCGAGGATGGTGGCGCCGGCGTAGATGACGACGTCGTCCTCGACGATCGGGTGGCGCGGCGCGCCCTTCACCAGGGCGCCGTGCTCGTCGGTCGGGAAACGGCGCGCGCCCAGGGNNAACGCGGCCGGGTGGATGTCGATGCCGGTCAGCGTGTGGGCGATGTCGGCCGCCAGCCGCGCCAGGAATGGCGTGCCGAGGCGATGCAGGCGATGCGCGAGGCGGTGGTAGAGCACGGCAATGGTGCCGGGATAACACAGCATGATCTCGGCCACCGAGCTGGCGGCCGGGTCGCCGGCCAGGGCGGCCTGCACGTCGGACACCAGCAGCGCGCGGATCTCGGGCAGGCTGGCGGCGAAGGAATGCGTGATGGCGCGCGCCCGTTCGGCCAGCTCGGCTTCGCCCGCGTTTTCGAGTTCGGGATTGAAGCGCAGGGCGCGCCGCACCTGCTCGACCAGGCGGTCGAGCGCGACGTTCAGGGTGTCGCCGACGAAATAATCGATGCTCTCGTCGTTCAGGTCCGGGCGGCCGTAATGCGTGGGAAACAGCGCCGCCGAGATGCCCTCGATCACCTGCCGCAGCACCGTGCGCGAGGGTAACTCNNAACGCGTCCCTGGTGGCGGATGTTGTGGGTCTTCTCGCGCGAGGTACGCAGCGCGTCGATGATGGGGCCGAGGTGCCAGGGGCTGGAGCCGGCCTGCTCCGTGTCGTAGTTGTCCATTTAGCCAGACTACTCCAGAGCGGGCCGAACGCGAACGATTTTAATCACAGATTCTTATATGCGAACAGCGGCTATCAATCCTCGGTCTCGAAGCGGTATTTCTCGCCGGTCAGCATGAAGGCCGGCGCCGGCTTGCCCGCTTCCAATAGCAGGATGTCGGTCGGCACCGCGTCGGGCGGCGCGGCGGCGGGGATCGCCTTCACGACGCGGCGGCCGCTGGCCGGCAGCAGGTGCTTCGGCACCGGCACCGCGCTGCGTCCGGCGAGCGTGGCCAGCCAGGCGGGCCGGCCGTCCTGCATCGGGTAGCGCGGGTGGATCACCTGCATGTCGAGACGACCGGTCATGCCCAGCAGTACCGGATAGCTGCCATCCTTGTTCCTGAGAATGATCGGATCCTTTGACGGGTACTTGGCCAATAGCGGCGCATACAGCGGATTCTCGTCCGCCGCGTCGGGATGGGCGATGAACGGGGTCTGGTCGATGTGCAGCGTCGGCAGGCCGGTCATGCGACGCAGATGCTCGCCCATCATGACCATCTTCGGCTCGGGCTCGGGCGCCTTGTAGAGGTGGCCAAAGCCGACGAACACCAGCACCTTGGCGTCCTTGTCTTTCGCAAAGATGCGCTCGACCAGGTTACGCGCCTGTACCTCCTCGCGCAGGCGCACCTGCTCGGCCGGCGACAGTGCCGCGCTAGCTTCGATCTCGTAGGCAACCAGCTTCCAGCCATCGGCCAGCGCCGCGTTGACGAAGCCGGCGAACACCGGTTCAGCGGTGTAATGGCCATTGTTCCGGGCGATATGGCGTTTCTCGTTCGCCGCCTGCGCACCCAGCGCATTGAAGGTCTCGCAGGCCAGGTAGCTGTAGCCGATCTTTCTCAGCTCGGCCGCCAGGCGCTGGGCAAAGGCCCGGTGCAGGGGAACCTGGTGGGCTTCGTTGATCAGCACGATACGTTTCGACCGCGCTTCGCGCACGATGGCCGCGATCGCGTCTTCCGCCGCGGCGTTCTCCAGCTGCGCCATCTGGCGCACGGTGCCGGGAAAATAGCGTTGCCGGCGCCGCTCAAAGGCATCGACAGCAGCCAGTGCGCCGTCGGTATCGCCCACCATGGAGCGTGCCGTACCCAACAATTGGAGCTGGCCGGCATGCGCCAGCACCAGCTTGTCGATCGCCGGGTCTCCTGGCTGCCCGAATGCGGCAGGCGGCAGGGACGCCGTCATCGCTTCAGCCTGCTTTAGGCGCGCCAGGTAGGAATCGGGAAGCGGGATCTGGGCGATGGCGCTTTGCGTCAGGACGAGTAGAGACGTGGCGAGACCGGCGGTGAAAGAACGCATGGAAACCTTCTGCTGAAGTTGGCGAAATATTGCCAACCAGTATAGTCCCACCGCAGGCGACGTTAACTAGTCGATATGACGGGGCAATTGCAGGATCGCCTCCGCGTTCGAGGACGAAAAGCAGCGGTCGGCCGCTTCGAGGTAAGGCAGCCAGGCGTGGCGCAGGTGCTCGCGCGGGCTCAGGATCACGGGAATATCGCGCGGCACGCACACGGAAAAGACGTGCTCGGTGTTATGGGTCACACCCGGCGCGTAGCGGTGGCGCCAGGTCGGGTAGATTTCGTAAATGTTTGACAATCCCCAGTCCAGCAAGCGGATTGTTTCCCCATCTGCAACAATCCCCGTTTCCTCGAACAGCTCGCGCGTGGCCGTCTCCAGCAGCGGCTCGTCCAGCGCGTCGAGCGAACCCGTCACCGATTGCCAGAAGCCCGGCCGGTCGGCACGCTCGATCAGCAGCACCTCCATGTCTAGCGTATGGATGACGACGAGGACGGACTCGGGAATCTTGTGCACGCTGGCTACTCCATTGTTCTGCAATTCAAGAAAAAACCGGAGCAATCGCCAATGACGACGACGCTCCGGCTTTTATTTTACCCAGCCATACCGTAACGGGACCTCGAGAAACCGTAGCGAGCGGAAGGCATGTTGGCCGAGAAGCGCAGCTGTACTTCGGTACAGCGAGCATCGCAGGCCGACAGGCCGACGCGCAGTAGGTGTTTAGACTCGTGGGATCATGTA
>DOUW01000274.1 GCA_003520365.1 Massilia sp. | reverse complement strand
GATCAGCGGCAGCGCGACGTTCTCGAGGATGCTCATGCGCTTGATCAGGTTGAAGCTCTGGAAAACGAAACCGATGGTGCGGTTGCGGATCTCGGCCAGCTGGGGGCGCGTCAGCGCACGCGTGTCGGCGCCGTCGAGCAGGTAGTCGCCGCCGCTGGCCTGGTCCAGGCAGCCGAGGATGTTCATCAGGGTCGACTTGCCCGAGCCGGACTGGCCCATCACCGCGATGAAGTCGCCGCGCGCCACCTGCAGGTCGATCCCGAACAGCACCGGGGTCTCGACGCTGCCGGAGACGTAGCTCTTGGTGACGGCGCGGATGTCGATCAGTGCATCGGTGTTCGCCTTCGTCATCACATGTCCTGGTTCGGCTGCAGCGATCGGGTGATGATGCGCTCGCTCGGCTTCAGGTCGCCGCTCACGATCTCGGTGTAGCGGAAGTTCGACAGGCCGATGCGCACGTCGACCGGCTGCGGCTGGTTGCGGGCGTCGAGCTTGTAGACCTTGAACAGGCGCGCCGTCTCGCTCCTGTCCTGCAGCGCCAGATCGTCGTCCTGTGCCGCCGCGGGTGTCGCCGCGACGGTCTTCACGGCCGCGTTCCTGTCGTCCTTGTTGCCGTCTTTCGCGCGCTTGCGTTCCTTCTCCAGCTCTTCGTCGGACAGGCGGAAACGCAGCGCCGCGGTCGGGATGCGTAGCGCCTTCGGCCGGGTGTCGGTGACCAGGCGGACCTGGGCCGTCATGCCGGGTTTCAGCAGTTCGTCCTGGTTGTCGACGTCGAGCACGACGTTGTAGGTGACGACGTTCTGCACCACGTTCGGCGCCAGCCGGAACTGGCGCATGACGGCGTTGAATTCGCGGTTCGGATAGGCGTCGACCACGAAGCGGCCCGGCAGGCCATCCTTGAGTGCGCCGACGTCGGCTTCCGACACGCTGGTGTCGATCTGCATCTTGGTCAGGTCGCGGGCGATCTGGAACAGGTTGGGCGTGTTGAACGACGCCGCGACGGTCTGGCCGAGGTCGATGGTGCGCTTGATGACCACGCCGTCGATCGGGCTGCGGATCACGCTGTTGTCGAGGTCGGCCTGGGCGCGGTCGACCTGGGCTTTCGCCAGCAACAGGTTGGCGCGCGCCACGTCGAGTTCGCGGCGCGATTCGTCGAGCGCCAGGCTGGAGACGAAGTTCTGGGCCAGCAGTTGCTGGTTGCGCTCGTACTTGGCCTGGGCCAGCCGCAGCGAGGCCTGGTTCGCGGCCAGGCTTGCGCGCGCCTGGCCGACCTGGGCGTTGAAGATGGTCGGGTCCAGCTTCAGCAGCACCTGGCCTTTTTTCACGCGGTCGTTGAAGTCGGCCTTCAGCTCGACCACGGTGCCCGACACCTGCGAGCCGACGTTGATCAGGGCCACCGGGTTGATGGTGCCGGTGGCGGTGACGGTGTGGGTGATGCTGCCGGTATCGACCGCGGCGAAGCGGTATTTCAGCGGTGGGACCTCGGGCTCGCCGCCGCGCTTGACCAGCACCAGCGCGACCGCGCCGGCCACCAGCAGGCCAGTTGCCAGGGCCATGCGCTTCTTCGTGAAGATCTTCATCTGTATCTGCCTGTGGTGTATGCCTGTGGTGTATGGCTGTGGTGTATGCCTGTAAACAGCTGATGCTTGCCATCAATTCATCCAGTGTCAGATATTTCTGTTTTTTCAGCAATGTCTGATGGATATGTATGGGGCGAAATCGGATATGCATGCCGGCCGGAGCGCGGCGCGCTGGCGAAAAGCCATGCCGAAAGGCGGGAGCGGGGAGGGCCGATCCGCTAAAATGTCGCCATTTCTCACCCATCTTCTTTACATCATGACTCAGGACGAACTCAAGCAAGCTGTTGCACGCGCCGCCATCGACTACGTGGTCGAGGGCGAAATCATCGGCGTGGGCACCGGCTCGACGGCCAACTTCTTCATCGACGAGCTGGCGAAGATCAAGGACCGCATCAAGGGCACCGTCGCCTCCTCGGAAGCGACCGCGGCGCGCCTGCGCGGCCACGGCATCCCGGTGTTCGACCTGAACGAGGTCGAATCGATCGCCGTCTACATCGACGGCGCCGACGAGATCACCGACGAAGGCGCGATGATCAAGGGCGGCGGCGCGGCGCTGACGCGCGAGAAGATCGTGGCCTCGGTGTCGCAGCAATTCGTGTGCATCGCCGACGGCTCGAAGCTGGTGCCGACCCTGGGCAAGTTCCCGCTGCCGGTGGAAGTCATCCCGATGGCGCGCGCGGCCGTGATGCGCCAGCTCGCAAGCCTGGACGGCCAGCCGCGCCTGCGCACCAAGGCCGGCAGCGATGAGGCCTTCATCACCGACAACGGCGGCGAGATCATCGACGTTGTCGGCCTGCAGATCGCCGACCCGGTGGCGCTGGAAACGCAGATCAACGGCATCGTCGGCGTGATCGCGGTCGGCCTGTTCGCCGCACGCGGCGCCAACGTCTGCCTGCTCGGCACCGCCGAAGGCGTGAAGACCCTTACTTTTTGATCCTTTTCTGATCCTGTACTGATTCGTCCGGAGACGCGATGAAACGACTGCTGGCGCTGCTGGTTCCCGTCCTGTTGGGCGGGTGTGGAATGTTCGGGCCGGCGCCGGCGCCGCTCGCAGTCGAGGCGCCGCAGCAATCGGCGGCGCCGGCCGGCGTTGATGTCGTGCCGATCGAGCGCGTGCCCCATCGCGTCGGCGTCTCGTCCAGCACCGTCGAGCGCCTGGCCCGGCAGCATGCCTGCACCAGCCCGCAGGGCGCCGGCCTGCTGACCGAGGAAGGCCCGATCGAGGTTTATCGCATTCAATGTGCGGATGGAAAAGTGTTCATGGCGCGTTGCGAATTGCGCCAGTGCCGAAAAATGTAGCGCGCTCCCCACGAAATGCATCCATCCCGGGCATTCTGATAGTTGCATAGGCGCAGTTACGGCCTATCATGTATATTGTTGTCTTTAACTGACTGGCTAGTCATTATTTCGGTGCGAGGATCGTCTTGCGCTGCGCCAGTCGGTACATCGATTGCCTACACCCATGAATGCACTTTCCGCCTACCTCGACCGGGTCGATCCGAACCGTGTCACGCTGCAGCGTTTACTGCTGCTGAGCCTATTCCTCTGCTACCCGCTGTCGCGCATCGTGCCGGTGGAGTGGGGCTGGGAAAACGGCGTGGTCGAGAATGCCCAGGTGCTTGTGTTGCTGGCCGGCCTGGTCTTTGCCGCTCATGCATGGCGGCAGGGTCCTAAAGGCAAGGCGGCCGCCCTCGCGCTGTGCGTGGTGCCGATTTGGCTGCTGCTGGTCGGGCGCGAGCTGAGCTGGGGTTCGGTCTTCCTCGAGCCATCAGGTTTCGGCGACGACGGCCCGATCTACCGCTCCCGCGTCCTCTGGTACCGCCCGCTGGTGCCCCCGCTTGCCGGCCTGATGCTGGCCGCCTCGCTCTACCTCGCCTGGCGCCACCGCCTGCACCGCTTCCTGTTGGAAGTCGTGACCAGCGGCCGCTTTCCCTGGGGCTGTGTGCTGCTCGTGCTGGGTGCGGCACTCGGTTCGACCATCGGCGAAGGCCACGTGCCGGAACTGGTGCGCAGTTTCTTCGGCCACTCGCTCGTGTTCGAGGAAATGGCCGAGCTCGTCGGCTACATGGCGATGGTGACCGCGCAAGGCATCGTACTGCGCTACAAGGCGCCGGTGCCGGTTGCTGCAGCGGCCAAGGCGCCGCTGCGCGAGCGTGCAGCCGAAACCGAAACCGTCGACTAAGTACTCGACCGGAAATAAATGTGAATTTTGGCAAACAGAACCGGATGCGGTGCAAGGCGACGAGTGCGCCGCAGTGCGAGCACTGCAAGCACGAGTCAACGCAGCAACGCGCCGGTTATGGCAGTCAAAAACACATTTATTTTTGGGTGAGTACTTAGATTAGTGCTTGGCGGCGCTTGGCTGCGCCGCGTTTTTCCTCGCTGCGCGACAATGAAGCCTCCCATTGTCGCGGAGGAGTCCAGTGAGCATGCACACCGTCTGCACCATCGGCCATTCGAACCAATCGATCGAGGAATTCATCGCGCTGCTGCGGCTGAACGAGGTCGACTGCGTGCTCGACATCCGCACCGTTCCCAAGTCGCGCCACAATCCGCAGTTCGGCCAGGACCAGTTGCCGGGCTCGCTGGCCGAGGCCGGCATCGCGTATCGCCAGATCCCGGGCCTCGGTGGCCTGCGCCGTCCGCGTCCGGATTCGCCCAACGGCGGCTGGCGCAACACTTCGTTTCGCGGCTACGCCGACTACATGCAGACGCCGGAATTCGGCAAGAACGTGGACCTGGTGATCGAACTGGCGCAGACGCAGCGCTGCGCCCTGATGTGCGCCGAAGCCGTGCCCTGGCGCTGCCACCGCTCGCTGGTGGGCGACGCACTGCTCGTGCGCGGGGTCGAGGTCGAGGACATCATCGGCAAACAAAAACGGCGCCCGCACAAGCTGACGCCGTTTGCGCGGGTGGAAGGCACCCGCATCAGTTACCCCCCAGAAGGCGGGGAGCAGCTGGGACTGGAGTTGGACTGATTACGCGGTCGGCGGCACGTAGCCGACGGCCTGGTCGGCGCCTTCGCCGAAGAAGTGCTTTTCCATCTGGGTGGCCAGGTACTTGCGGGCGCGGTCGTCGGCCAGGTTCAGGCGGTTTTCGTTGATCAGCATGGTCTGGTGCTTGAGCCAGGCCTGCCAGGCTTCCTTCGACACCTGCTGGTAGATCTTCTTGCCCATTTCGCCAGGTACGGGCGGGAAGTCCAGCCCTTCGGCTTCCTTCTTGAGTTTGATGCAGTTGACGGTGCGGGCCATGATTCTTGCTCCTGAAATTCGTGAGTAAAGGGAACTTCAAACAAACCTGCTGCGCGTTGCACTGTCGCCCTGCGATGCTCGCTGTACAACCGTACAGCTGCGCTTCTCGGCCAACATTGCTGCCGCTCGCGACGGTTTATTCGAAGTTCTAAAACAGCGATTATAAAGTCTTGATGAAAATCTGGGACTTGCGCTGCCAGTTGTACATGTGGGCGCGGTCCTTCGGCAGGTCGTCCACGGTGGCCGGCTGGAAGCCGCGCTTCTTGAACCAGTGCGCGGTGCGCGTGGTCAGCACGAACAGCTTGGTGAGGCCGGCGGCGCGGGCGCGGTTCTCCATGTGCTTCAGGATGCGCTCGCCGTCGCCCTGGGCCTGCACGTCGGGGTTCACCGTGAGGCAGGCCATCTCGCCCATCTTCGCTTCCGGGAAGGGGTACAAGGCGGCGCAGCCGAAGATCACGCCGTCGTGCTCGATGACCGAGAACTGTTCGATCTCGCGCTCGATCAGCTCGCGGCCGCGGTAAACCAGGGTGCCGTCCGCCTCGAGTGGCTCGATCAGCTTGATAATTCCGCCGACGTCCTCAATTGTGGCCTGGCGCAGGCTTTCCAGGTTCTCGTGGCTGATCATGGTGCCCACGCCGTCGTGGGTGAACAGTTCGAGCAGGGCCGAGCCGTCCATCTCGAACGGCACGATGTGGGCGCGGTCGACGCCGCTGTTGCAGGCCTTGACCGCGTGGCGCAGGTAGAAGGACGCGTCCTGCGGCAGGAAGCCGGCCTGCAGCACGGCCTCGGCCTGGTGCGAGGACAGTTCGCGGATCTCGGCGCCGGCGGCATCGACCATCATCGGCGTTTCGGTGATGTAGATCAGCTTGTCGGCGTGCAGGGCGACCGCGGCCGAGGCTGCCACGTCTTCCATGGTCAGGTTGAACACCTCCCCGGTCGGCGAGAAGCCAAGCGGGGACAGCAACACCAGGTTGTCCTCGGTCTGCAGGATGGGGGCGATCTTGTCGGCGGCGATCTTGCGCGTCACGCCGGTCAGTTCGAAGTCGACGCCGTCGATCACGCCGAGCGGGCGGGCAACGACGAAGTTGCCCGACACGATGCTGATCTGGGCGTTCGACATCGGCGTGTTCGGCAGGCCCTGGCTGAAGGCCGCCTCGATATCGAGACGCAATTCGCCCGCGGCTTCCTTGGCGCATTCCATGGCGGCGGTGTCGGTGATGCGCACGCCGTTGTGGAAGCGGCCCTCGACGTTGCGCAGCGCGAGCTGCTCGGCGACCTGGGGCCGCGAGCCGTGCACGATCACGATACGGATGCCGAGTGCGACCAGCAGGGACAGGTCCTGGGCCAGCACCGGCAGGGCGCCGGCAGCCACCAGTTCACCGGGAAAAGCAACGACAAAGGTCTTGCCGCCAAAGGCATGAATATACGGCGCGACAGAGCGCAGCCACTGGACGAATTGGGTAGGGTTTTCCATTTGCCGCATTATAATTCGCTGCGCGACTTGCGCACCAAATACCTCGTAAAAACAATGTCTGAACAGAGTAACAAGCCTTCGCCGGACGCGGCGCGCGCAGTATCTTCCCAGCCTGAATCGAACCCGCGCCGCGAACGCGCCGCGGGCGAATTGCGCGCGCCGATGACGCAGACGCCGGAAGGGCGTTTGCAGACGAAAGGCGAGCGCCGGCATCCGGGCGAGGGCGGGGCGCAGCAGCCGCAGGCAGGCCAGCAAACGGGCCAGCGCGGCGCACAG
>DOUW01000443.1 GCA_003520365.1 Massilia sp. | reverse complement strand
CACGCGTGAACGATGAGCAGACGCAGCGCTTTATGAATGCCAACATGACGCAAACTTGACGCGTGGGCACGTCATTGATGCCCCCGGCATCAATGACCCCACCCTACTGCGCGCTGCGCAGGCGTCGGGCGGGAGGCTGGTCTTCGATGAAGCGGGCGGCGTCATCGGCGTCCAGCGGGCGCGCATACAGGTAACCCTGGCCCTGGTCGCAGCCGGCCTCGCGCAGCGCGTTGGCCTGGACCTGGGTTTCGACGCCCTCGGCGATGACCTGCAGGTTCAGGCGGTGCGCCATGGCGGCGATCGCCTGCACGATCGCGCGCGAATCGCTGTTGTGCGCGATGTCCAGGACGAAGGATTGGTCGATCTTCAGCTTGTCGATCGGCAGGCGCCGCAGGTAGCTGAAGCTGGAATAGCCGGTACCGAAGTCGTCGATGCTCAGCGTCACGCCGAGCGATTTGAGCTTGTGCATGACGACCAGGCTGCGCGCCGGGTCGGCCATCGATACGCTTTCGGTCAGCTCCAGTTCCAGCAGGGCGGGAGGCAGCCCGGTCGTCTCGAGCAATTCGCCGACGATGGCGGCGATGTCGCCTTGCAGGAACTGGCGAGCCGACAGGTTGACCGCCACCGGCACCGCGGCCACGCCGGCGCGGCGCCAGGCGGCCAGCTGGGCGACGGCGCTCTTCACGATCCATTCGCCGATCGGGGCGATCAGGCCGGTTTCCTCGGCGATCGGCACGAATTCCTCGGGCGACACCACGCCGTGCTCGGGATGGCGCCAGCGCAGCAGCACCTCGAAGCCGGCCAGCGCGCAAGTGGCGAGTTCGACCTTCGGCTGGTATTGCAGGAACAGTTCGTCGCGTTCGAGCGCGCGCCGCAACTGGCTCTCGAGCAACAGGCGGCGCCCGAGTTCGCGCCGCTGCTCGGGCGCATAGCGTTCGATGCGGCCGCCGCCCATGCCCTTCGCATGGTGCATCGCCGTCACCGCGTTGTTGAGCAGGGTGTCGGCATCCTGCCCGTCCTGCGGGTAGCAGGCGTAACCGATGCTGCAGCTGATCGAGATGTCGGCGTCCGGGCCGAAGGCGTGGCGCCCGACTTCGTTCATCAGCTCGTCCAGGCGGGCCTGCAGGCGCTCGGCATCGCCGGGGTCGTTGAGCATCATGACGAATTCGTCGTTGCCCGAGCGCGCCAGCATGTCGCCGCCGCGCAGGCGCGACTGCNNCGCGCGTGACCGCCACCAGGGCCTGGTCGCCCGCCACGTGGCCGAGCACTTCGTTGACCCGCTTGAAGCGGTCCAGGTTCAGGCAGGTCACGACCGCGCCGGCGCCGGCCGCCTGCCAGGCCGGAATGCTCTCGGCTATCGTGCGCAGCAGCGCCTGGCGGTTGGCCAGGCCGGTCAGCGCGTCGTGGGTCAGCAGGTATTTCACCTGGCCGGCGGCGGCCGGCACCGGCGCATGCGCGGCGTTGTGCAGCAATTGTTCGTGCAGTTCCTGGGCGGCGCGCGCCAGCTGGCGGTGGTAGATCAGCTCCTCGACCATGCGCGCCAGCTCGTGCAGTTGCGATAACTGCTCGGCGCGGAAGTGGCGTGGGCGGGTGTCGATCACGCACAGCGTGCCCAGCTTGTCGCGTTCGACCGAGTGCAGCGGCACGCCGGCGTAGAAGCGGATATGGGGCGGGCCGGTCACGAGCGGATTGTCGGCGAAACGCGCGTCCAGGGTGGCGTCCTCGACCACCAGCGGCGCGTCGCTGAGGATGGCGTGGCCGCAGAACGACATGTCGCGCGAGGTCGACTGGGCCGCCAGGCCGCAGCGCGACTTGAACCATTGGATATCGCTGCCGACCAGCGAGACCAGGGCGGTCGGCACGTCGAGCAGCTTGGTCGCCAGGCGGGTGATGCGGTCGAAGGCTTCCTCCGGGCCGGTGCCGAAGAGTTCGGTTGCATACAGCGCCGCCAGGCGTTTTGCTTCGTCTACCGGGATCTGGGGTTTCTGCATATTTAACAATTCACCGGGGAGGCCCGCTTGGTTCCGACGGGACCATTACGCCAGAAGCGGGGGAGAATTGCAATGCGAGCACGGCTGAACCCGCCGTTTCATGCAGGATGAATTGTTAATTTCTGTTGTTGAGAAGAGGCGCTTGCCGGCGCTTTGGCACGCCGGCAAGTGTTTCAAGACTAGATGGCGCCCAGTTCCCGGGCCAGCGCCGCGATCACGCTGTCCCAGTCGCCGCGCGCCGGCTGGCGGAACAGGCGCATGCCCGGATACCAGGGGCTGTCGCCGCGTTCGGTCAGCCAGCGCCAGTCGGCCACGCTGGGCAGCATCAGCCATACCGGCTTGCCCAGCGCCGCGGCGAGGTGGGCGACGCTGGTGTCGACCGCGATCACCACGTCCATCTGTTCGACCAGGGCGGCGGTGTCGGCGAAGTCGAACAGCAGCGCGTCCATGCGCGTGACCGCGCTGGCGTTGAGCGGCGCGATGTCGTCCTTGCGGTATTCCTTCTGCAGGGAAAAGAATTCGCAATGCTGGGTGAACAGCGGCGCCAGTTGCGCGAACGGGATGCTGCGGTTGTGGTCGTTCGCATGCTGGACATTGCCGCTCCAGACCAGCCCGACGCGCGGCCGGCGGCGCGGACCGAGCCTTGCTGCCCAGGTCGCCACGCGGCGCTCGTCGGGCGCCAGGTAGCGCCGGGGCGCTGGAATGGAATCGACCTCGGTGCCGAAGGCAAGCGGCAGGCTCATCAAGGGGCACTGGAAGTCGAACGGCGGCAGTTCGTCGCCCTTGGCGATGACCCGGTCCACCCCCGCCAGGCTGCCCAGCAGGCCGACGAGCGGCGGCTGCACTTCGAGCAGGACGTGGGCGCCGCGCGCCTTGACCAGCGGGGCATAGCGGCAGAACTGCAGGGTGTCGCCCAGGCCCTGTTCGGCGAACAGCAGGATGGTCTTGCCTTCGAGCGAATCGGCGCCCAGCCACAGCGGCTCGGTGAAGTGGCGGTTCTCGTTGTAGACGTTGAGCAGTTCGTTGTGCCAGCGCGATTCGTAGCCCTGCCAGCCGTCGCGCAGGTTGCCATATTGAAGATTGAGCAGGGCGCGGTTCCATTGCGCCGGGCCGTAGTCCGCATCCAGGGCCAGCGAGCGGTCGTAGCAGTGCAGGGCGTCCTGGTAGCGGCGCATCGCCTCGTAGACGTTGCCGCGGTTGTTCCAGATGGCCGGGCTGTCGCCTTTCACGGCGAGGACCTCGTCGTAGACGGCCAGCGCTTCCTCGACCCGGCCCATGTCCTGCAGCACGTTGCCGCGGTTGAGCAGGGCGTCGGTGAATTGCGGGTCGATGGCGAGCGCGCGTTCGTAGCTGGCCATCGCTTCGTCGCGCCGGCGCAGGCGTTGCAGGACGATGCCGCGGCCATTGTGGTAGGCAGGCTCGCCGGAATCGAGCGCGATGGCGACATCGAAGCATTTCAGGGCCGACTCCGGCCGGCCGATCTCGACCAGCAGGTGGCCGAGGCTGGCGCGGAAGGCGGCCGAGTCGGGGGCCAGTTCGGTGGCCTTCTGGTAGGCGGCGAAGGCGTCGTCGGCGCGGCGCAGGTGGCGCAGCGCGTTGGCGCGGCCGTGGTGGGCCTCGGCCTCGTCCGGCGCCTGTTCGATCACGGCGTCGTAGGCGGCCAGGGCCTCGTCGAGCAGGCCCAGCTTGCGCATCGCCTTGGCGTAGTTGATGCGCGCCTTGACATAGGCGGGCGCCAGGGTGAAGGCCTGTTCGTAGCTCGCCAGGGCCTCGTCCACGCGGCCGAGCGCCATCAGGATGTTGCCGCGGTTGTCGAGCGCCTCCAGGTGGCCCGGGGCGAGCTCGAGGGCGTAGGCGCAGCGCTCCAGGGCCTCCTCGTGGCGCTTGAGCCGGTCGAGCACGACCGCGCAGTTGTTCCAGGCCTCGACGTCGCGCGGCGCCAGGGCGATTGCGCGCTCGTAGCTGGCCAGCGCATCGTCGTAGCGCTTGAGCGACTGCAGCACATTGCCGCGGTTATACAAGGCGTCGACATTCTTCTGGTCCAGTCCCAGCGCCTGCTCGTAGCTCTGCAACGCGGCCGGATGGTCGCCGATGGCCTTGAAGATATTCCCCAGGTTGCTGTACACGGCCGACACCCCCGGATTGACGGACAGGGCGTCGCTCATGAACTGCAGGGCCAGTTCGTGGTTGCCGATCTGGTAGCCCAGGATGCCGACATGGTGCAGGGAATCGAAGTGGCGCGGCTGCTTCTGCAGCGCCGCCTCGTACTTGGCGAAGGCATCCTCGAGGCGGCCTTCCTGGTGGGCCGCCAGGCCGGCGGCGAACAGGCGGTCGGCCGGGGAAGGAATGTGGGGTGTTGTCATCATGGGCGTAGGGAGCAGGGCTCGGTAGATATTTTCCGCTCCGAGTGTAGCCGAGACTTTCTTCGAGGCATCGGCTGAATAGGCGTACAAATTGCCCCTAAATATTTTTCCGGCGCTGCCGTTGACGTGTTTGTTGCGGTGATGGCGTCAAGGTATCGGCCCGGTCCGCTTCCGATGCAAAGTTACTCATAAACATTTTTTTTAAAAAAAGTCTCAAGGTTTTGCAGAGGGGTCCGTTAAACAAATCAAGCGAGCGGAAAACGCCACGCAAGAAACCAACGAACCCTGATAGCAGCACCTACTGAACTGCCCACTGGAGAACTACCATGTCGATCATCAACACCAACATGTCTTCGCTGAACGCCCAGCGCAACCTGACGAAGTCGAGCAACGACCTGTCGACCTCCATGCAGCGCCTGTCGTCGGGCCTGCGCGTGAACAGCGCCAAGGATGACGCAGCCGGCCTGTCGATCGCCACCAAGATGGATGCGCAGATCCGCGGCATGTCGCAGGCATCGCGTAACGCCAACGACGGCATCTCGATGATCCAGACCGCCGACGGCGCACTGTCGAACATCTCGGACGCGCTGCAGCGTATGCGTGAACTGGCAGTCCAGGGCGCGAACGACACCAACGGCGCATCGGAATGGTCGAACATCAAGACCGAAATCACCGCGCTGAACACTGAAATCGGCCGTATCGCCACCGACACCAAGTTCAACGGCACCACGCTGCTGAACGCCACCGCCGTGACCAAGTCGATCCAGGTGGGTGCGGATTCGGGCCAGAAGATCGAAGTGGCCTTCGGCGCCAACACCGCCTACGCCGCCCTGCAGGCAAGCGCCATCAACATCACCGATGCCGCCAGCGCTTCGTCCGCCATCAGCGCCATCGACGACGCCCTGAAGGCCCTGAACACCGAGCGTTCGTCGCTGGGTACCGCCCAGAACCGCATGGGCTACGCGATCAGCAACCTGGCCACCTCGATCGAGAACCAGTCGGCAGCGAAGAGCCGCATCACCGACACCGACTACGCTTCGGAAACCAGCAAGCTGAGCCGCTCGCAAGTGCTGCAGCAGGCCGGTACCGCGATGCTGGCCCAGGCCAACTCGGCGCCGAACAACGTGATGTCGCTGCTGCGTGGCTAATCGAACGCTATAATCGACGTTTCAACTGTGCGGGGCCCGGCCCCGCACAGCCGTTTGTAAAGAGGTGTTCCGATGTTGCAACCAATAAACGCTGGAAGCCCATCGGCCGTCGCCGGCAGCACTGCGCGGCCTGTCGAACCGACCACCAAGCCCGCTCCGGCAACCGAGCGGGCTCAAGCATTGGAGCAGTCCAGGCAGCCGAGCGGCGAAGAACTGGGCAATGCGGTCGCCGACCTGAACAAGATGGCGCAGGCTGCTGCGCAGGGCGTGCGTTTCTCGGTCGACGAAGAGACCGGCCGCACCGTGGTCAAGGTGGTCGACACCCAGACCGACAAGGTGCTGCGCCAGATCCCGACCGTCGAGGCGCTCAAGCTGTGGCGCTCGATCGAGCAGATGCAGGGTGTCATGTTGCGCGACAAGGCCTAGGCCTAGGCTTGAACCTGAACCCGCGCCGTGCGGTCGACCAAGACTTGATAGGA
The DNA here is from genome assembly GCA_003520365.1 of Massilia sp. Lineage (GTDB taxonomy): Bacteria > Pseudomonadota > Gammaproteobacteria > Burkholderiales > Burkholderiaceae_D > Telluria > Telluria haematophila. The sequence continues at coordinate 1,429 of DOUW01000443.1, read as the reverse complement.
GAAATTCATGGCTATTAGTGGTGCCGGCATGTTGTCGGGGCTGCCCGTCGACGATCTCGTCTCGTCCCTGATGTCGATCGAACGGCAGCCCCTGGTCACCCTCCAGTCGAGGCAGTCCAGCTTCAATTCCAAGCTGTCCGCCTTCGGCACCCTGAAAAGCGCGGTGTCGACCTTCCAGACCGCGGTCAAGAACGTATCGGGCGACGCGCTGGCGGCGCTGACCGCCACCTCCAGCAAGAGCGAGACGGTGGGCGTCTCGGTCGCCAAGGGCAGCGGCGCCTCGGCCGGCAGCTATGCGATCGAAGTGAACAAGCTGGCGCAGAGCGACAAGCTGGTATCGGCCAGCGTCGCGCCCGGCACCAAGTTCGCTGCCGCCGACAGTTCGATGTCGATCTCGATCGGCGGCAAGGACCCGGTCGCGCTGACCCTCACCGACACCACGCTGTCGGGCCTGTCGAACGCGATCAACAAGGCCAACGCGGGCGTCACCGCGACCATCCTGAACGACGGCACCGGCGACCGCCTGGTCATCACCGGTAACGACACCGGCGCCGCCAACAGCGTGAAGATCGCCGCCACCGGCAGCCTGGCCCAGTTCGACACCACCGGCGGCACCATGACCAAGTCGCAGGAAGCCCAGAACGCCGAGCTGACGATCGACGGCATCGCGGTCTCCAAGCCGTCGAACACGGTGACCGACGCCATCAAGGGCGTCACCCTGAACCTGAACCAGACCAACGCCGGCAGCCCGGTGAAGATCTCGCTGGCGAAGGACACGACCGCCGTCACGAACCAGATCACGGCTTTTGTGGACGCCTACAACACCCTGGCCACGGCGGTGAACAAGCAGACCGCCTTCAACGCCACCACCAAGACCGGGGCCGTGCTCAATGGCGACGCTGGCGCGCGCTCGATCCTGACCAGCATCCGTGCCGAGCTGGGCAAGGCGGTGGGCGACTCGACCGGCCTGAAGACGCTGTCGGACATCGGCATCGCCTTCCAGCGCGACGGCACGCTGAAGCTGGAAAAGCCGGACAAGCTGAAAAGCGCGCTCGAAACCAATTTCACGGGCGTCTCCAGCCTGTTCTCGTCCACCGACGGCGTGGCCACCCGCCTGACCAAGGTGACCGAGGAGATGCTGGGCTCGAAGGGCCTGTTCAAGACCCGCACCGACGGCCTGAACGCGACCATCCAGAACATCGACAAGAGCAAGGAGCGCATGGAGCTGCAGTTGGCGCAGACCGAGAAGCGCTACCGCGCCCAGTTCACCGCGCTCGACACCATGATGACCAACATGCAGAGCATGAGCAGCTACATGACCCAGCAGCTGGCCGCGCTGGCGGCGAACGCGGGATACTGATCGATAAATTGGTGAAGGAATGCCCGCTACGAGCGGGCATTTTTTTGGTTCTTCGCGGGGAATGGGGGA
>DOUW01000469.1:3886-4071 GCA_003520365.1 Massilia sp. | reverse complement strand
CATGCGCCGCGCCGGGGCAGGGGAGATCAGCGCCTGGCTGGGGCCGGCGATCGGGCCGATGGCCTTCGAGGTGGGGCAGGACGTGTTCGACAGCTTCGCGCTGGCGCTGCCGGGCGTCGACATCGGCTTTGCCTTCCGGCGCCACCCCGAACAGGCGTCGAAATACCTTGCCGACATGTTCGCGC
>DOUW01000469.1:0-3722 GCA_003520365.1 Massilia sp. | reverse complement strand
TACCGCCGCGACGGCGTGACTGGCCGCCAGGCGAGTTTGATCTGGCTCAAGTAGTAAACTGCAGCGGCATCGACACTGGCTAGTCTGCGCCGCCACAGCCGCCGTCGGCGCCAGTAGCGCAGCCGGAGGAGCCGCCACCGTCGCCCATCGACGTGTAGGCGGGAACAGTGCGCAGCGGCAACGGCGCGTCCGTGACGGCAGCGCCCTCAGGGTGCCGTGCCGATGCGTCGGCGCGACGCCGGCGCCGTCTTCCCGCCCCGGCGAGGTAAAAAAGTATAGACAAGGGCAACACGCCGTAGCCGAAAAAAGTCATAATTCCGGCGATCACCGAGGTTTCGGTCGCCGCCATCAGGATGACGACGTAGGCCCAGCCGATTGCAACGATCCACATGCTTTTCTCCAGTTGACAACCCGATTTTACCAACGGAAGCCGACATGAACATGCCCGACCCGCAAGCCTTCGCCGCAACCTGGATGACGCAGCTGACCGACCCATCTGCCTGGCAGGGCTGGCTCAAGCTGCCCGGCGCGAATTTCGGCGCGAATCCTGGCGCACATTTCGGCGCAAACGTGGGTACAGGCGCGGCCCATCCGCTGGCCGGCATCCTCAAGGATTTCAAGGTCGGCATCGACCCGGCGCGCCTGGACGCCCTGCGCCAGGACTACCTGCAAAAAGCGGGCAAGCTGTGGCAGGACTTCATGATGGCCAAGACGCCGGAACTGCACGACCGCCGTTTCTCGGGCTCGGAATGGACCGCCAATCCCTTCTCCGCCTTCTCCGCCGCGTCCTACCTGCTCAATGCCGACTTCATGCTGGCCCTGGCCGACGCCGTCGAGGCGCCGCCGCGCGAGCGCCAGAAGATCCGTTTTGCTGTCCAGCAAATGGTCGACGCGATGTCGCCGGCGAACTTCCTCGCGACCAATCCGGAAGCGCAGAAGAAGATGCTCGAGACCAAGGGCGAAAGCCTGACCCAGGGCCTGCAGAACATGCTGGCCGACATGCAGAAAGGGCGCATCTCGCAGTCCGACGAGTCGGCCTTCGAGGTCGGCAGGAATGTCGCCACCACGCCGGGCGAGGTGGTCTACGAGAACGAGCTGTTCCAGCTGATCCAGTACCGCCCGTCCACCCCGCAAGTGCGCGAGGTGCCGCTGCTGATGATCCCGCCCTGCATCAACAAGTTCTACATCCTCGACCTGCAGCCGGAAAATTCGGTCGTGCGCTACGTGGTCGAGCAGGGCAACACGGTGTTCATGGTGTCCTGGCGCAACCCGGACCCGAGCATGGGCGCGCTGACCTGGGACGACTACGTCGAACGCGGCGCCATCGAGGCCCTCGACGTGGTGCGCGCGATCAGCGGCCAGCCGAAGGTCCACATGTTCGGCTTCTGCGTCGGCGGCACCATCGCCGCCACCGCGCTGTCGGTGCTGGCGGCGCGCGGCCAGCAGCCGGCGGCCAGCCTGAGCCTGCTCACGACCCTGCTCGATTTCAGCGATACCGGCGTGCTCGAGGTCTTCGTCGACGAAGCCCAGGTCGCCATGCGCGAACAGAACCTGGCCAAGGGCGGCATCATGCCGGGACGCGACCTGGCCACCACCTTCTCGGCGCTGCGTCCGAACGACCTGGTGTGGAACTATGTCCAGCAGAACTACCTGAAGGGCAAGACCCCGCCGGCCTTCGACCTGCTGTACTGGAATGCCGACAGCACCAACCTGCCGGGTCCCATGTTCTGCTGGTATCTGCGCAACACCTACCTCGAGAACAAGCTCAAGCAGCCGGGCAAGCTGACGGTCTGCGGCGTGCCGGTCGACCTGGGCCGGATCGACTGCCCGGTCTTCATCTACGGCTCGAAGGAAGACCACATCGTGCCCTGGCCGGCCGCCTTCGCCTCGATGAATTTGCTGAACCCGAAGAAAGCCAAGGCCAACCGCTTCGTGCTGGGCGCCTCGGGCCACATCGCCGGCGTAATCAACCCGGCGTCCAAGGGCAAGCGCAGCTACTGGGTGAATGGAAAAGGCGGCGAAAAGAACGGCCGCGCCCGCGCGCGCACGGCGCAAGAGTGGTTCGCCGGCGCCGTCGAGCACAAGGGCAGCTGGTGGCCGGAATGGGCACGCTTCCTGGCGGAAAATGGCGGCAAGGAAGTGCCGGCCCCTAGCCAGGCCGGCAATGAGCAGTACCGGCCGTCCGAGCCGGCGCCGGGACGCTACGTGAAGGCGCGCGCCGATTGAAGGCGTGTGGGTATTGCTTATAAATAAATTGAATGGTAAAACCTTCAATTGCTGCACCTGCACCCGAATTCCCGGATTCGGGTCCTGCAAGCAACACGGAGACAGCAGGAGCTACCCACCACCGCTGTATGGTCATGATTAAAGCGCGGCCCATGAAGCCAAGCGCAACCAATGGAACTTGAGATGAGTAGTGCAAAAAACAGTACTGAACGCCTGATCAAGAAATACCCGAACCGTCGCCTTTACGACACCCAGACCAGTTCCTACATCACCCTGACGGACGTGAAGCAACTGGTGCTCGACGCCGACGAGTTCACGGTGGTCGACGCCAAGACGAACGAGGACCTGACCCGCAGCATCCTGCTGCAGATCATCCTGGAAGAAGAAGCGAATGGCGTGCCGATGTTCTCGAGCTCCGTGCTGGCCCAGATCATTCGCTACTACGGCCATGCGATGCAGGGCATGATGGGCTCCTACCTGGAAAAGAACGTCCAGGCCTTCACTGACATCCAGAACAAGTTCACCAGCAACGCCGCCGGTGCCCTGGAGGGCAAGCCCTTCAGCCCGGAAATGTGGACCCAGTTCATGAACGTCCAGGGTCCGATGATGCAGGGCATGATGAACAATTACATCGACCAGAGCAAGAACCTGTTCATGCAGATGCAGGAACAGATGCAGAACCAGAGCAAGGCGATGTTCGCGGCGTTTCCGTTCCCGGGCATGAATCCGCCGGACAAGAAGTAAGCGCGGCCGGGTGGCGTAGGGTGGGTACTCGTACCCACCTGTACCAACCTGCAAGGAACCCCGCCCCGAAACAGCATTTGTAGGGTGGACTCCCGAGTCCACGCTGTCTCATCGGGAGAGTCACGGCGCCTTCAAACAACACCGTCGCCCCGGCGTGGCCGGCAAAAAACGGTCCTCGGTTCTCCACGAGCCCCGCTTCGGGTACAATCGCGGATTGCCCAGAATTTTTTGCCGTCCTCTCCATGACTGAACTCCGTCGCAATCCTCTTCCCACCAGTATCGATGCCGTCACCGGCGCCCAAGTGGCCCCGAAGGTCGGCTTCGTCTCGCTCGGCTGCCCGAAGGCGCTGGTCGATTCCGAGCAGATCCTGACCCAGCTGCGCGCGGAGGGTTACCAGACCGCCAAGTCCTACGACGGCGCGGACCTCGTGATCGTCAACACCTGCGGCTTCATCGACGCCGCGGTGCAGGAGTCGCTCGACGCGATCGGCGAGGCGCTGGCCGAGAACGGCAAGGTCATCGTCACCGGCTGCCTGGGCGCGAAGAAGGACGCCTCGGGCGAGGACATCATCACCAAGGTGCACCCGAAGGTGCTGGCCGTGACCGGCCCGCATGCCGTGGCCGAGGTCATGAATTCGGTCCACACCCACCTGCCCAAGCCGCACGATCCTTTCGTCGACTTGGTGCCGGACCACGGCGTCAAGCTGACCCCGAAGCACTACGCCTACCTGAAGATTTCCGAAGGCTGCAAC
>DOUW01000468.1 GCA_003520365.1 Massilia sp. | reverse complement strand
CGGCCTGCCGACCGTGGCCGCGTCGACCAGGCCCAGGCGCTGCGACAGGTCGGCCGCCATCACCATGCCGCAGCCGACCGCTTCGCCGTGCAGCCATTCGCCATAGTCCAGGCCGGCCTCGATCGCGTGACCGAAGGTGTGGCCGAAATTCAGCACCGCGCGCAGGCCGCCTTCGCGCTCGTCGCGGCGCACGACGTCGGCCTTGATCTCGCAGGAACGCGCGATCGCATGCGCGAGCGCCTGCGGCTCGCGCGCCACCAGGGCGGCGATGTTGGCCTCGATCCAGTCGAAGAAGGCCGCGTCGAGGATGGCGCCGTGCTTGATCACCTCGGCCAGTCCGGCCGACAGTTCGCGCTCAGGCAGCGTGCCCAGGGTGGAGGTGTCGGCCAGCACCGCGCGCGGCTGGTAGAAGGCGCCGATCATGTTCTTGCCGAGCGGGTGGTTGATGCCGGTCTTGCCGCCGACCGAGGAATCGACCTGGGCCAGCAGGGTCGTCGGGATCTGCACGAAGGGCACGCCGCGCATGTAGCTGGCGGCCGCGTAGCCGGTCAGGTCGCCGATCACGCCGCCGCCGAGGGCGACCAGCGTGGTCTTGCGGTCGCACTTGTTGGCCAGCAGGGCGTCGAACACCTGCATCAGCGAGCCCCAGTGCTTGTATTCCTCGCCGTCCGGCAGGACGATCTCGACCACTTCGCGCCCGGCGGCGCGCAGCGGCGCCGCCACCTGCTCCAGGTAAAGCGGGGCCACGGTGGTGTTGGTGACGATTGCCGCCTTGTGGCCGCCGACGTGGCGGGCCAGGGCCGCGGGGTCGGCCAGCAGGCCGGGGCCGATCGCGATGGGGTAGCTGCGCTCGCCCAGTTCGACGTTGAGATTGATTTGTGCTGCCTGATTCATCGATGCCGCCTTCGTGCGCCGGGCGCGCCCGGCTGCGAGCGCGTCCAGCTGGTCTAGGATAGTCTGGACCATCGATTGTACGTTAGGTCGGCCGGTATCGATGACGAGGGCCGCAATCTCGCGGTACAGCGGCTCGCGCTGGGCCAGCAGCTCCTCGAGCTTGCGGCGCGGATCGGCCGTCTGCAAGAGCGGACGGTTCTTGTCGTGGGAAGTGCGCTGCAGGATGGCGCCGATGCCGGCGCGCAGGTAGATCACGGTGCCGCGCTCGGCCAGCAGCGCGCGGCTGGCCGGATTCAGGACGGCGCCGCCGCCGGTGGCCAGGACGATGCCGTCCTGGGCCGTCAGCTCGGCGATCATCTCGGCCTCGCGGCGGCGAAAGCTCGCCTCCCCCTCGATCTCGAAGATCCAGGGAATCGTGGCGCCGGTGCGCGCCTCGATGGCGTGGTCGGAGTCGACGAAGCGCTTGCCCAGCCGGCGCGCGAGGAGCCGGCCGATGGTGGTCTTGCCGGACCCCATCAGCCCGACAAGAAACACATTTTCGGATTTCACATCAGTTTGCGGTGAACTTGAACTCCGTAATATTACCCTTTGGCGTCTTCACCTGGAGCGTAAAATCACCCGCGGCGCATGCAGCCTCCGGCGTCACCGTCATCAAGTGCACCGTTCCGCCGGCGTCGACGGTCGAATTGATGGTCCCCGGCGAGACCGCGCCGACCGCCACTTTGTTCGCCGCCGGGACCGTCACCGTGGTCCCGTAAGGCAGCGGATTGCCGTTACCGTCGGCCAGGCGCACCGACAGGTTCTGCAGCGCGCAGTTGGCGCCGGCGGCGCCCGTGACCGGGATCACGGCGCCGTTGGTGCGCGGCGTCGTGTCGCAGACCGCGCCCTGGCAGAACTGGGTGATCTTCGCAGTCGAGCCGCTGAACACGACGACGATCGACTTGCGCAGGTAGTTCAGGCCCCATTTGCCGTCGCCGGCCGCCACGTAGTTGGCGTGGTTGAACGGGAATGGACGGTCGCCCTTGGCCGGCTCGTAGATGCCGTTCTCGTTGGTGTCGAGGAAGGGATCGCCCATGTCGCCCAGTTCCGGCGCGGCCGGGAACGGCTCGCCGCCGCCCGGGCAGGCGTCGACCAGCGGACGGTAGCTGCCGGGCGCGCCGGCGTAGCCGCTGCAGCTGTACTGGCCGTCGCCGTTCAGGTCGACGAAGTTCTCGATGCCCTGCACGTAGGCCAGCACGGTGACGCGGCCGTTGGCCGGGCGGAAGTCCTGGGTCACCAGGTCGACCGAGCAGCCGCCGCCCGTGGTGGTGCAGCCGCCCTGTGCCGAGCTGCCGACCGCGCCGCCCTCGGTGACGAAGTTGACCGCGGTGCCGTCCGACACCGGGTTGCCGTACTGGTCGGCCAGGCGCACCGTGATGCCGACCGTCTCGCCGTCGTATTCGCCGCCTTCGATGTTGTAGTGCTCGGCGCTCATCGACATCCAGCGCTGGATCGGCAGGCCGGTCGAGACGGTCAGCGCATCCGACAGGCCGGTGATGGTGTTGCCGTTGCGGGTCGCCGTGGCCATCACGCGCACCGGGGTCGGGATCGTGCCCGAGGAAACCATGGTGGTGACGTTGCCGTTGGCGTCGGTGGTGGCGCGGGTCGGGCTGACCGATAGGCCGCCGGTATAGGTGGTGGCGGTAAAGTCGACGTCGACGCCGGCCAGGCCGTTGTTCTGCTGGTCGACCACGCGGAAGGTCAGCTGGGCCGACTCCGAACGTCCCTGCCCGCCCGAGCCCTTCAGCACGATCGACGTGCCGCTCAGATTGCTGCTGGCAAAACCGATCGAGCCGATGTTGGCGGCGCTGACGTCGAGCGAGATCGACTGGCTCGAGCTGCCGATCGCGGCGGTGATGGTGTCGCGCCCGCGGGTACAGCCGTTGTTGGTGTAGGTGGCGACTTGCACGCCATTGCTCATCGCGCCCGGCACCAGGGTGGCGGTGCCGTCGCCGACGCACAGCGAGGTCAGGCTCAGGCCGGTCGCGACGGTCGCCGGCTGGCCGGCGCTCGTAATCGGGATATGCAGCGCCACGGTATTAAACGCCGGCAGCGCGGTTTTCTGCTCAGGGTTGAACGACAGCGTGCCCACCGTCAGCGGCGCGGCGCCGACGGCGATGTTCAGGCCCGCCGTGCCGGTCTTGCCTTCGACCACCGAGGTGGCGCTCAGGGCGGCCGCGCCCGAGGCGGTGTAGCTGGCCGGCTTGACCGTGACCACGGCCACACCGTTGGCGTCGGTCAGCGCCGTCGCGGTATCCGGGG
>DOUW01000492.1 GCA_003520365.1 Massilia sp. | reverse complement strand
GACCGGGCCGGAACAGGCCGGCGCCGCGCGCGGCGGCACCACGGTCAGCGCGAAACGGGCGTCGACGAGACCGATGGCCTCGGCCTGCTTCTCCAGCTCGGCGCGGGCGGTCTCCTCGACCTGGCCGGCGATGGTGGGAGCGGCAAAGCCCGGCACAGGGGCCAGCAAGGGCGACAGCAAGAGCGGCAGCAGGAGGCGCGGCAGAACCGCGCGGCGGGCGGTACGAAGAATCATTGCGACAGACCTTGGCAATCAAAGATTCAAGCATTCTAACGAAACACACTGCAGTTCACGAAGGAGGACAAGCGAATGACGATCAACTTTAAGGAAGCACTGGGCGTGCATGCCGATGCGCTGCACGTGCGCGCCGAGCGCACCAAGGTGCTGGCCGCGAACATCGCCAACGAAAGCACGCCGGGCTTCACCGCACGCGACCTCGACTTCGGCGCAGTGCTGCAGGAGCGGATCGAGGCGGAAGCGGGCGAAGCGGGCATGGGCCTGCCGTCGTTCTCGGACGGCGACGCGCTCTACCGCGTGCCCTTCCACCCCAGCGCCGACGGCAACACCGTCGAAATCGGCGTCGAGCAGGCCGCGTTCTCGCAGAACGCCTCCGACTTCCAGACCAGCCTCACCTTCATCAACATGAAGCTGCGCGGCCTGGCCAAAGCCATCAACGGACAATAAGCATGAGTTTCAAGGACATCTCGAATATCGCCGGGTCGGCGATGGCGGCCCAGTCGGTACGCCTGAACACGATCGCCTCCAACCTGGCCAACGCCGACACCGCGGCCGCGTCCGAAGCCGACGCCTACCGCGCGAGGAAGCCCGTGTTCGCCGCCATCATGGAGAACGACAACGGCGCCCGCGTGCAGGTGCTCGACGTGGTCGAAAGCGCCGACCCGGTGCGCAAAGTCTATGAGCCGGGCAATCCGCTGGCCGACGCCGACGGCATGGTCGTCTACAGCAACGTCAATTCGGTCGCCGAGATGGCCGACATGATGTCGGCCTCGCGCGCCTTCGAGACCAATGTCGAGGTGCTGGGCCGCATCAAGTCGATGCAGGCCTCGCTCCTGAAACTGGGCGAGGGCTGATCATGCTGACCAATTCCCTCGCTTCCCCGAACAACGCGGCGACCGGTGCCGGCGTTGATGCGGTCTCGGCCAGCGCCGACGTCAGCGCCAACAAGGACATGTTCACCAAGCTGCTGGTGGCGCAGATCCGCAACCAGGATCCGCTGTCGCCGTCGGACCCCAGCCAGTTCGTGAACCAGCTCTCGCAGCTGTCGCAGACCGAGGCCCTGCAGAGCCTGTCGAAGACCACCAGCGCCAGCGCCAGCGTGCTGCAAAGCCTGCAGGTGCTGGCGATGGGCGGCCAGGTCGGCTCGTCGGTGTCGGTCGCGACCGAGCGCGTGCGCGTGGACGGCAGCACCATCGAAGGCAGCGTCGCCCTGCCGGCCGCCAGCAGCGCGACCAATGTCGTGCTGACCGGCGCCGACGGCCAGGCGCACACGATCTCCCTGCCCTTCCATGCGGCCGGTTCGCAAGCCTTTACCATCGACCCGGCGGCGCTCGGCCTGGCGCCGGGTAATTATGCGATCTCGGCCCAGGCTGCCGACGGCAGCCGCGTGCCGGTCGAAGTCACCGGCCGCGTCGACAGCGTGCGCCTGTCGGGCACCGGTGCGGTCGTATTGCAGGTGGCCGGCGTCGGCGAAGTCGACCCGTCCGCCATCACCAGTTTCAACGGCAAGACCGCCACCCAGGTCGCCTCCAACTAATTCAAGGATTCAGCCATGAGCTTCAACATCGCCCTTTCCGGTATCCAGGCCATCAATGAGCAGCTGGAAGCCGTGTCGAACAACATCGCCAACTCCAGCACCTACGGCTTCAAGAGCAGCCGCGCCAACTTCGCCTCGCTGTACGCGGGCGAACAGGCCAACGGCGTCACCGTCGGCTCGCTGACCCAGAACATCGGCCAGAACGGCTCGGTCGAATCGACCGGCCGCTCGCTCGACGCCGCCATCTCGGGCCGCGGCTTTTTCGTCAGCCGCGACGCGCAGGGCGGCGTTGCTTACAGCCGCGTCGGCATCTTCTCCGCCGACAACGCCGGCTTCCTGGTCGATGCCGCCGGCCGCAAGGTCCAGGGCTACGGCCCGACCGTCGGCGGCAACCTGGGCGTGATGGGCGACGTCAAGATCCCGACCGGCCAGATCGCCGCCTCGGCCTCGACCGGCGTCAACTTCGTGGGCAACCTGTCGGCCGACTGGACCGTGCCGGTCACCTCCACCTTCAACAGCGCCGACGCCAACAGCTACAACATGGTCAAGCAGTCGGTCCTGTTCGATTCGCTCGGCACCCAGCACACCGTGTCGCAGTACTTCGTGAAGAACGCGACCCCGGCCAACACCGTGAGCGTGTACTACGGCTTCGACGGCGCCGCCCCGGACACCGCGACCGCGACCACCCTGTCCTTCTCGGAAACCGGCCAGCTGCCGCCGGTGATCAAGAGCGGCGCGCTGACCCTGACGCCGACCAACGGCGCGGCCCCGATCGAGTTCACGATCGACTACAGCGGCACCACCCAGTTCGCCGGCGAAGCGACCACCACCACCAACAGCACCAACGGCTACGCCTCGGGCACCTACGTCGGCGTCGAGCTGGCCGCCGACGGCTCGGTGGTGGCGCGCTACAGCAACGACCAGAAGCAGGTCGTCGGCACCATCGCCCTGGCCACCTTCGCCAACGAAGGCGCCCTGACCCAGATCAGCGACACCAGCTGGGAAGCCAACGCCACCTCCGGCCTGGCGCTGTACGGCACCCCGGGCAGCGGCCTGGCGGGCAAGCTGAACACCGGCTCGCTGGAAGGCTCGAACGTCGACATCACCTCGGAACTGGTGGGCCTGATGACCTCGCAGCGCAACTACCAGGCGAACTCGAAAGTCCTGACGACCGAGAACCAGATGATGCAGAGCCTGATGCAGGCCCTGAACTAAGGGCTGAACCGGCATGGATAAACTGATCTACACCGCCGTCTCCGGCGCCGAGCACACGCTGCGCGCCCAGCAGGTGCATGCGAACAACCTGGCCAACATGGACACGCCGGGCTTTCGCGCCAACCTGGAACTGGTGACCAGCCAGCAGCTCGGCGGCTATGGCTACGACGACGTGCACATGGCGCGCACCCAGGCCGACGCGATCTCGACCAAGCCGGGCACGGTGCGCGAGACCGGCCGTGCGCTCGACGTGGCGATCAACGGCAACGGCTACTTCGCGGTCGAATTCGGCGGCAACGGGGCCTACACCCGCGCCGGCGCGATCGACATCGACGCCAACGGCGCGCTGTCGGTGAACGGCCGACCGCTGCTGGGCGAAGGCGGCGCCATCGTGCTGCCGCCGCACTCGGCGGTGGAGATCGGCACCGACGGTACGATTTCCGTGATGGCCGAAGGCGCGACCACCATGCAGGTGATCGACAAGCTGCGCCTGGTGACGGCCGAAGGCCCGGAACTGACCAAGAACGAGGCCGGCCTGATCGTCTCGCGCAACGGCGACCAGCTGGCCGCCGACCCGAACATCACGGTCCGTTCGCGCGCCCTGGAAGGCAGCAACGTGTCGGCCATCGAAGAGATGGTCGCGACCATGGCCCTGAACCGCAGCTTCGAGCTGCAGATGAAGCTGTTCCAGGCCGGCGACAAGATGAACGAGGCGGGGAACCGCTTACTGGGCGCCTGAGCGGCGCTCCAACGGTAGCCGACACTCAAGGAGAATTTCATGAATCCAGCAATGTGGATCAGCAAGACCGGCGTGCAGGCGCAAGACGCAAAACTGCAGGCCATCGCCAACAACCTGGCGAACGTGAACACTGTCGGCTTCAAGCGCGACCGCGTCGTGTTCGAGGACCTGTTCTACCAGGTCGACGCCCAGCCGGGTGCGCAGAGCGCCGACAACACCGTCTCGAACGGCGTCCAGCTTGGCAACGGCACGCGCCTGGTCGGCACGCAGAAGGTATTCACCAACGGCTCGCTGCAGACCACCAGCCAGCAGCTCGACGTCGCCATTTCCGGCGCCGGCTTCCTGCAGGTGCGCCGCCCGAACGGCGAACCGGCCTTCACCCGCGCCGGCCAGCTGCAGATCGACGCCAACGGCACCCTGGTCAATGCCCAGGGCCTGCCGCTGGTGCCCCAGATCACCGTGCCGAACAACGCCACCGCGATCACCATCGCCGAAAACGGCACCGTCTCGGCCACCATCCCCGGCCAGGCCGCGCCGACCGAGATCGGCGCCCTGACCCTGACCTCGTTCGTGAACCCGGCGGGCCTGCTGGCCCTGGGCGAAAACCTGTTCCAGGAAACCGCCGCCAGCGGCGCGCCGAACGAAGGCCAGCCGGGCGAAGGCGCCCTCGGCAAGCTGAAACAGGGCGCGCTCGAAGGTTCGAACGTGCAGGTGGTCGAAGAGATGGTCGACATGATCGCCGCCCAGCGCACCTACGAGATGAACACCAAGGTGCTGTCCGCCGCCGACAACATGCTGCAATACCTGGCACAGGCAGCGCGATAATGAAACGCTCCAGCATCGCCGCGCTCGCCGCGGCCCTGCTCCTGGCCGGCTGCGCCTCGC
>DOUW01000460.1 GCA_003520365.1 Massilia sp. | reverse complement strand
AGCTGGTGCTGCGCCAGGACGACGCCCCTGAGCGCGCCGGCGCCGCCCTGCTTGCCATCAAGGGCATCGGCCCCTGGACCGTCAACTACACCCTGCTGCGCGGCTACGGTTATGCCGACTGCTCGCTGCACGGGGACGTGGCGGTGCGCAGCGCGATCGGACGCTTGACCGGCGCCGCCACGAAGCCGGACATCGCGCAGGCCGAAGCCTGGCTCGCCGCCTACCGGCCGCACCGGACGATGGCGGCGGCGTATTTGTGGGCGAGCCTGAGCCAGCCGGCCGGGTGAAGACCGCCGATTAGTAGGGTGGGCGGCTGCACCCTGGTGTGTGCATCGTCGCACCTGATGTGCCGCCCACGCGGCGATCGTTGGCGCCTCCGTGACCGCGCCGAATGATCTTGTCGATAACTATCACCGCGTGGGCAGCGCACCGGCCGCGTGTCTTCACGCGGTCGGGTCGAGCTGCCCACCCTACGGTCCCGAACGCCGTCGCCCGGTTCGCCACGCGCCGCCCACTTCGCAGTTCAGCACCAGCGCGGCAAGCCCTCGAACTGCTGCGCGCCCTCCCCTGAAAAACGGATCAGCTCAGACAGCGGCACGGTCGCCAGGTTGTCGCGCCCGTAGTGACCGCCGAGCGCACTGGGAATCTTGAGGCAGTATGTGCGGTCTTCGGTCAGCGGACCCAGCGTGGATTCGGCCAGGTCGACCAGTTCCGGCATATACCAGTCGTTCAGGAAGTCCTGGTTATAGGACAGCGCATCCAGGGCCGCGCGGTCTTCTGCGACCGGCTCGCAGCACAGGTCTTGCGGACGCAGCCGCCAATAGCTGCCGTCGGCGTCGCGAATGATCAAATTGCCGAAGGCATTCGCGCCCAGCACCTCGACGGCGGTCAGGCCCACCCAGCCCCAGGCCTCGTTGATGTCGTCAACAGTAATCATGGTCGAATCCGTCATCGTCATGGAGTCAATGGCATGGCACGTGCACACAGCCGAGCCAGCCAACAGTTGGACACTGCCGGGTTCGCCAAGTGCCGTCAACGCGCAGCCCGCTTGATCCTGATCGAGAGTTTTCGGAAAGAAAATGGAAAAAGCCGCTGTTTCCCTTGAAGAAAACAGCGGCTTTTCGAATTCTGGTTGCGGGGACAGGATTTGANNTTCGGGTTATGAGCCCGACGAGCTGCCAGACTGCTCCACCCCGCGTCTGATGAAATGAATTATACGCCCCTTCGCCGGTTTAGGCAAACTTAATCCTGGCACGATGTGCGATTGCAGCAGCAAAGGGGGCACCGACAGCCCGCGGACGCTCGGGACGCGCCCCGCACTGACGGCACAGCCGGGCCATTCGGGTGTAAAGTAGGCACACATTCATTTCCGCCATTTTTTATGAAATTCTGTTCCGAGTGCGGCCATGCGGTCGCGCTGGCCATTCCCGAAGGCGACAACCGGCCCCGCCATGTGTGCTCGCAGTGTGGCACGATCCATTACCAGAATCCAAAGATGGTGATCGGCACGATTCCAGTGTGGGAGCAGGACGGGCAGCTGCAGGTCCTGCTGTGCCGGCGCGCGATCGAACCGCGCTACGGCTACTGGACCCTGCCCGCGGGCTTCATGGAAAACGGCGAAACCACCGGCGAGGCCGCGGCACGCGAAACGGACGAGGAGGCCGGCGCCAACATCGAGCTCGGCAAGCTGTTTGCCCTGCTCAACGTCGCGCACGTGCACCAGGTGCACATGTTCTACCTGGCCGCCCTGCGCGACCTGGACTTCCATCCCGGCGAGGAGAGCCTCGAAGTGCAGCTGTTCGCCGAGCGCGACATCCCTTGGGACGAGCTGGCTTTCCCGACCATCCGCAAGACGCTGGAACTGTTTTTCGAAGATCGCGTCAAAATGCGCGAGGGCGGCCAGCAGGTCGGTTACGGGTTCCACAGCCACGACATCGTCCGCCCGATGATCGCCCCGCGCGAACCCGACTGACCAGCGAGCACGCCATGATTCCCTGGCTCGACGCGCATACGCCGTTTCCCGACGTGTCCGAGGCGCTGACCATCGACGCGCCCGGCCTGCTCGCGGCCGGCGCCGACCTGTCGCCGCAGCGCCTGCTGCTGGCCTACCAGAACGGCATCTTCCCGTGGTTCTCCGAAGGCCAGCCCATCCTCTGGTGGAGCACCGACCCGCGCATGGTGCTCAAGACGGGCCAGTTCAAGATCAGCGACAGCCTGAAGAAAACCCTGCGCCGCATCGAACGCAGCCGCACGAGCGGCGGACGCTGGCAGGTGCGCTTCGACAGTGCCTTCGACGCCGTGATGCGCGCCTGCGCCGCGCCGCGCAAGGACGGGCCCGGCACCTGGATTTCCGAAGACATCATCGCTGGCTATACCGGCCTGCACCGGATGGGCTATGCCCACTCGTCCGAGGTCTGGCTCGACGGCGAACTGGTCGGCGGCGCCTATGGCGTCTGCATCGGCCGCATGTTCTATGGCGAGTCGATGTTCGCGCGCGTCTCCGACGCCTCGAAAGTCGCGCTCGCTTACCTGGTCGCCTTCCTGCGCGCGCATGGCGTGCAGATGATCGATTGCCAGCAGGAGACCGGCCACCTGGCCTCGCTGGGCGCGGCGCCGATTCCGCGCAGCGTCTTCCTGCAGCACCTGCGTTCGGCGATCCGCGAGCCGGCCATCGAACGCTGGGAAGTGGCGCCACCGTTGACTGGCTAACCGTGCGCGCCCTGTTGATTCGTTAGAATAGGTTCATCACGTCGTCTCGAGAGTCCTGCATGACGCACCTTAATGACCTGCCCTTCTCCACGCTGCAGTTCTACACGACCGCGCCCTACCCCTGCAGCTATCTGGATGCGCGCCAGGCGCGCTCGCAGGTGGCCACGCCTTCGCACCTGATCAATGCCGACGTGTACTCCGAGCTCGTGAAGAACGGCTTCCGCCGCAGCGGCATCTTCACCTACCGGCCGTATTGCGACGGCTGCCAGGCCTGCATCCCGGTGCGCGTGCGCTGCGCCGACTTCGCGCCGAACCGCGCGCAGCGCCGCGCCTGGAAACGCCACGAGGACCTGACCGCCATGGTGGCCAACCTGTCTTTCTCGGACGAGCATTACGCGCTCTACCTGCGCTACCAGACCACGCGCCACGTCGGCGGCGGCATGGACCAGGACAGCCGCGACCAGTACGCCCAGTTCCTGCTGCAAAGCCGGGTCAACACGCGCCTGGTCGAGTTCCGCGAGCCCGACGGTACGCTACGGATGGTGTCGATCATCGACGTGCTGTCCGACGGCCTGTCCTCGGTCTACACCTTCTTCGATCCGGACGTGCCCGGCGCTTCCTTCGGTACCTACAACATCATGTGGCAGGTCGGCCAGGCGCGCGAGCTGGGCCTGCCCTTCGTCTACCTCGGCTACTGGATCGAGCAGAGCCCGAAGATGGCCTACAAGATCAATTTCCGCCCGCTGGAAGCGCGCATCGGCGGGAAGTGGGGCATTCTGGATCGGTAGGGTGGGCGGGTAGCCGCAGCAATTGTCGAAACGGCACACGCGCACGGTACAATGTTGCGACCATTTCCAAGAGCGTTCCATGTCCGACAAACTCCTGTACACCCTCGCCCGCCCCCTGCTGTTCGCGCTGCCGCCTGAAACCGCCCACAACCTGACCCTGCCGGCCCTGCGCCGCGCCGCCGAGCGCGGCATGACCGGCATGTTCAGGAAGCCCGCGCCCGATCCGCGCACCGTGATGGGCATCACTTTTCCGAACCCGGTCGGCCTTGCCGCCGGCCTCGACAAGGACGGCGCCTACATCGACGGCTTGGCCGCGCTCGGCTTCGGCTCGATCGAGATCGGCACCGTCACCCCGCGCGCCCAGGCCGGCAACCCGAAGCCGCGCATGTTCCGCCTGCCGGCTGCGCAAGGCATCATCAACCGCATGGGTTTCAACAACGGCGGCGTCGACGCGTTTGTCGCGAATGTACAAGCGTCGCGCTTCTACCAGGAAAAGCAGGGCGTACTCGGCCTGAACATCGGCAAGAACGCCGACACGCCGATCGAGCGCGCGGCCGAGGATTACCTGCACTGCCTGCGCAAGGTCTACCCTTACGCCAGCTACGTCACGGTCAACATCTCCTCGCCGAACACCAAGAACCTGCGCCAACTGCAGGGCGCCTCCGAGCTGGACGACCTGCTGTCGCAGCTGAAGCTTGAACAGACCCGCCTGGCGGACGCGAGCGGACGCTACGTGCCGCTGGCACTGAAGATCGCCCCGGACATCGACGCCGACCAGATCCAGAACATCGCCGGCGCCCTGCTGCGCCACAAGATCGACGGCGTGATCGCCACCAACACCACGCTCAGCCGCAACCACGTCGCCGGCATGCGCCACGGCAAAGAGACCGGCGGCCTGTCGGGCGCGCCGGTGTTCGACCTGTCGAACATCGTGGTGCGCGAGATGAAGAAGGTACTGGGCGACGCGGTGCCGATCATCGGCGTCGGCGGCATCCTGTCGGGGCTTGATGCGAAGGAAAAGATGGCGGCCGGCGCCCAGCTGGTGCAGCTGTACAGCGGCCTGATCTACCGCGGCCCGGCGCTGGTGCGCGAGTGCGCGGACGCATTGAAGAACTAAGGGAAACGCGATGGAACGCAAACGGCTGGGGCGCAGCGACCTGATGGTATCAACAGCCTGTCTGGGCACCATGACCTTCGGCGAGCAGAACACCGAGCTTGATGCGCACGCCCAGCTCGACTATGCGGTCGGGCGCGGCATCAACTTCATCGATACCGCCGAGATGTATCCGGTGATGGGCCGCGCCGAGACCCAGGGTTCGACCGAGCGCTTCATCGGCACTTGGCTGCAAAAACGCGGCCGCCGCGACGACCTGGTGATCGCCTCGAAAATCGCCGGCCCGAACGCGAACATGGCCTGGATCCGCGGCGCATCGCACGACCTGGACGCAGCCAACGTGCGCGCGGCGGTGGAGACGAGCCTGCAGCGTTTGCAGACGGACTATATCGACCTCTACCAGGTCCACTGGCCGAGCCGGAATGTCCCGATCTTCGGTTCCAACAGCTTCAACCCGAAGCGCGAGCGCGACAGCGTGCCGATCGAGGAAACCCTGGGCGCGCTGGGTGAACTGGTCAAGGCCGGCAAGATCCGCCACATCGGCGTCTCGAACGAAAGCCCCTGGGGCGTGTGCGAGTACGTGAAGCAGAGCGAAACGCAGGGCCTGCCGCGCATCGCCACCATCCAGAATTTGTACAACCTGACGGCGCGCGCTTTCGAGACCACCCTGCTCGACGAGGTGTGCTTCCGCGAAGACGTCAGCCTGCTGGCCTACAGTCCGCTCGCCTTCGGCCAGCTCACGGCCAAGTACATCGACGATCCGAAGGCGCACGGCCGGCTGACGATCTTCCCGCCGAACTGGAGCCCGCGCTACGTGCGCCCCGAGGTGCTGGCGGCCACCCGCGAATACGCGGCGCTGGCGCGCGCGAACGGTTCGAGCCCGGCGCAGATGGCGCTGGCCTGGTGTTACTCGAGGTGGTTCGTGGGGTCGACCATCATCGGGGCGACCAACCTGGCGCAGCTGAAGGAGAACATCGATGCGGCGGAGATCGTGTTGTCGCGTGAGGTGACGGACGCGATCGATGCGATTCATGCACGGATCACGAATCCGGGGCAGTAGGGTGGGGTCATTGAGGCCAATGGCCTCAATGACGTGCCCACGCGTGAAGCCTGCGTCATGTTGGCATTTATGAGGCGCCGCGTCTGCTCATCGTTTACGCGTGGGCACAGGGGCGCCCACCCTACGCCGCCACTTCCGCCTGCAGCGTCTTCTCGATATCCGAGCGCGTGAACCCGGGAGCGAAACGCTCGATGAAGTGGTAAGCGTAAGCCCGCAGATACGCCCCGCGCCGCACGGCCAGGCGCGTCACGTTCGGCGCGAACAGGTGCGAGGACTCGACCGCGCGCAGGCCGCGGTCGCGGCCGTGGTCGAAAGCCATCGAGGCGATGATGCCCACGCCCATCCCCAGCGACACGTACTGCTTGATGACGTCCGAATCCATGGCTGTGAGGACGATGTCCGGCGTCAGCCCGGCGCTGCGGAAGGCTTCGTCGATGTGGCCGCGGCCGGTGTAGCCGACGTCGTAGGTAATCAGCGGATAGTTGGCCAGGTCGTCCAGCTTGAGCGGCGTACTGCCCAGCAGCGGATGGCCGTCCGGCGCCACCACCACGTGGCTCCAGCGGTAGCACGGAAAAGAGACCAGGTCGGGGAAGGCCGACAGGCCCTCGGTGGCGATGCCGATGTCGGCGCGGCCCGACAGCACCCATTCGGCGATGTGTTCCGGCGCGCTCTGCTGCAGGGCGATGCGCACGTTCGGGAAGGCGTTGCGGAAGGACTGCACCACCTGCGGCAGCGCATAGCGCGCCTGGGTGTGGGTGACGGCAATCGTCAGCGTGCCGCTGTCCTGGGCCGCGTATTCCTGGCTGGCCTGGGCCAGGTTCTCCGCTTCCACCAGCAGGCGCTCGACGATCTTCAGGATACCCTTGCCCGGCCCGGTGAGGCCGGTCAGGCGCTTGCCGTTGCGCTCGAAGATGACGACGCCGAGTTCTTCCTCGAGTTCGCGGATCTGGCGCGACACGCCCGGCTGCGAGGTGAACAGCGCGTTGGCGACGTCGGTCAGGTTGAAGTTGCGGCGCGCGGCCTCGCGGACCGAGCGCAGCTGCTGGAAGTTCATATGCCGCCCCCCTCGTCGACGAACACTTCGATGCGGCGCGGACGCACGGTAAGCGTCTCGCCTTCCTTCAGGCCGAGGCGCGCGAAGCGTTCGTTCGGGATCACGGCCTCGATCAATTGGGCGGTGTCGAGGCGCTCGAGGTCGAGCTGGGCCAGCGGGCCGATCGCGTGCGCGCGGCGCAGCTTGACGGCGATGCCCGGCTGGCCCGGCTGCCCTGGCACATAGCGTTCCACATCCAGGTCGTGCGGACGGACGTAGCCGATGCCTTCGGCATTCGTCACGCCATTCAGGCTGGGCGCGTCGAACAGGGCGTCGCCGCTGGCCAGCACGCCTTCGTGCACGCGGCCGTGGAACAGGTTGACGTTACCGAGGAAGCCGTAGACGAAAGGCGACGCCGGCTGGTTATAGACGCTTTCCGGCGTGCCGAGCTGCTCGACGCGGCCCTTGTTCATCAGGACCACCTGGTCGGCCACTTCCAGCGCTTCTTCCTGGTCGTGGGTGACGAAGATCGAGGTGACGTGCAGCTCGTCGTGCAGGCGGCGCAGCCAGCGGCGCAGTTCCTTGCG
>DOUW01000459.1 GCA_003520365.1 Massilia sp. | reverse complement strand
TTATTTCCGGTCGAGTACTTAGCGGACGGCGCGCTTCGCGCCCGGCGTTTATGCTCATGCCCTGATCTTTCACCGGGAGGCATGGATGAGCAACAGGTACAGCGCGCTGGTCGTCGGCGCCAGCGGCATCATCGGCAACGCCGTCGTGCGCGAACTAAATGGGCGTCCCGACTGGCAGGGGCGCGCCCTGCCGCGCACTTTNNGGTGCGCGCCTTGCCGCGCACTTTCGTGGACGGCGTCGAGACGATCAAGGTCGACCTGCTCGACGCTGCCGCCACCGCGCAGGCGCTGCAGGCCGCGCGCGACACCACCCACGTGTTCTATGCGGCGCTCAAGGGCGGCGCCGACCTGCTCGACGAGGAGCGGATCAACGGCGGCATGCTGCGCAACCTGCTCGACGGCCTGAAGGCGGTCGGCGCGCCGCTGCAGCGGGTGGTGCATTACCAGGGCGCCAAGGTCTACGGCGTGCACCTGGGCCCGACCCAGGCGCCGTTCTACGAGGACGATCCGCGCCACATGACGCCGAACTTCTATTATGTGCAGGAAGACCTGCTGCGCGAGCGCGCCGCCGCGGGCGACTTCGAGTGGGCCATCCTGCGCCCGGACGTGGTGGTCGGCGACATCGCCGGCAACCCGATGAACATCGTGATGGTGATGGGCGTGTTCGCCGCGCTCAGCAAGGAAGCGGGCGTGCCGCTGCGCTTTCCGGGCACGCACAAGGTGTATTCCGGCGTGCTGGCCCAGACCACGGATGCCGACTGGATGGCACGCGCCAGCGTCTGGGCCGCGCTCGACCCGGCGGCGCGCGGCGAAGCCTTCAACCTGGTCAACGAGCCTTTCCGCTGGGAGCGCATCTGGCGCCGGGTGGCCGCGGCCTTCGGAATGGAAGCCGGCCCGGTCCAGCCTTTCTCGCTGGCGAAGCAGATGCCCTTGCAGGGCGCGGCCTGGTCGCGCCTCGCGGAGCGGCATGGCCTGCGGACCCTGCCTTACGAGAAGCTGGTCGGCTGGTGGTTCGGCGACTTCGTCTTCAATACCGAATTCGACATGGTCTCGGACATGGGCAAGATCCGCCGCGCCGGCTTTACCGAGGCGGTCGAGACCGAGGCCACGATCGAGCGTGCCATCGCGCGGCTGCGGGCCGCCAAACAGTTGCCTTGAAATGCAGGGGGGCGCTGCTGCCGGCTAATCCAGGATGCGCTTCAGGTCGTCGAGCGAGAAGGGCTTCGGCAGGCTGAGTGCGCCGATCCCGGCGGCGCCTTCCACCTGTCCGTAGCCCGAGGCGATCACGAGCTTCAGCCGGGGTCGGGCTGCCTTGGCGCGGCGCGCGAGCTCGACGCCGTTCATTCCCGGCAGCTCGTAGTCGGTGATCAGGACGTCGTACTGATTGCGCTCGAGCAGGGCCAGGGCCTCGGCCGGGCTGGCGGCGCCGTCGACGCGCTGGTTCAGCATCTCGAGGACCGAACAGCTCATGGTGAGCAGGTCCGGATCGTCGTCGACGAACAGCACGCGCCGGGTCGCCTCGACCTGTTCCAGCGGACTGACCGGCGCGCTCTCTGGCGCAGGAGGCGATCCGCCCGCGGGTTGCGACAGCATCTGGCGCACCTTGCGCGCCAGCTGGTCGCGCCCGTAGGGCTTGGACAGCAGCTGCACGCCGGCGTCGAGCTTGCCGCCGTGGACGATCGCATTTTGCGTATAGCCCGAGGTGAACAGCACCTCGATGCCCGGATTGATCAGGCGTGCCTGGCGCGCCAGTTCCGGGCTGCGCATCTCGCCCGGCATGACGACGTCGGTGAACAGCAGGTCGATCGGCATGCCGCTGTTCAGGATCGCCAGCGCGTCCGCCGCATTGTCCGCCTTGACCACCTTGTAGCCCAGGCTGCGCAGCATTTCCACCACCGTCGCCTGGACCGCGGGATCGTCCTCGACCACCAGGATGGACTCGCTGCCGCCGGTGGCGGGGATGCTCTTGACGATCGGCTCGCTCACCTCGGCCTTCCAGGAGCGCGGGAAGTACATCTTGATGGTGGTGCCGTGACCGGGCTCGCTGTAGATCTTGAAATGGCCGCCGGTCTGCTTCACGAAGCCATAGGCCATCGACAGCCCAAGGCCGGTGCCGCGGCCTTCCGGCTTGGTCGTGAAGAAGGGCTCGCAGGCGCGCTCGAGCACATCGCGGCTCATGCCGCAGCCGTTGTCCGACACCGCGATCAGGACGTACTGGCCCGGCGTGAGGTCGTGATGCGTGGCCACGTACTCGTCGTCGAGCATGGCGTTGCCCAGTTCGATCGTCAGCTTGCCGCCACCGGGCATCGCGTCGCGCGCGTTGATCGCCAGGTTCAGGATGACGTTCTCGAGCTGGTAGGGGTCGACGCAGGTGTTCCACAGGCCGCCGCCGCGGATCGTCTCGACGGCGACGGTCTCGCCCAGGGCCCGGCGCAGCAGTTCGTCCATCTGCTGGACGATGCGGGCCGGGTTGACCACCACCGGCTGCAGCGGCTGGCGGCGGGCAAAAGCGAGCAGCTGCGAAGCGAGTTTCGCGCCGCGCTCGACCGCGCCGAGCGCGGTATCGAACTGGCGCAGCGCCTGCTGGTCGTGCGCGGCGGCGTCGCGCAGCAGCTGCAGGTTGCCGCCGATGACCTGGAGGATGTTGTTGAAGTCGTGGGCCACGCCGCCGGTCAGCTTGCCGATCGCCTCCAGCTTCTGCGAATGCTGCAGCGCGGCCTGCGCCGTCTGCAGTTCGGCGGTGCGCTCTTCGACCAGGCTCTCGAGGCCCTTCTGGTATTTCTGCACTTCGTCCTGGGCCCGCTTCTGCTTGGTGACGTCGGTGCCCTGCACGAAGATGCCGACCGCCGCGCCCTGCGCGTTCAAGATGGGCTGGTAGACGAAGTCGATGTAACGAGTCACGAGCTTGCCGGGGCCCTCCCGCAGCTCGAGCTGGACGCTTTGGCCGACCACGGGAATGCCGGACTGGTATACCTTGTCCAGCAGCTCGAAGAAACCCTGGCCGTCGGCGTCGGGCAGCGCTTCGCGCACGCTCCTGCCGATCAGGTCGCGGTTGCCGGTCAGGTTGCGGTAGGCGTGGTTGGCCAGTTCGAAGACGTGCGCAGGTCCCTTGAGCACGCAGATAAAGCCGGGAGCCTGTTCGAACAGGCTCTGGAAGAAGGAATTGCTCAGCTGGAGTTCGTTGGCCAGCGCCAGCGCACGGCGCGCATCCTCGAGGGCTTCGGTGCGGGCGACGATGGTCTGCTCTAGCTCGGCCTGCTTCTCGGCCAGGTAGCGGGTGTTGAGGACCTGCTCGGTGACGTCGCTGCCCTGCGAGAAGATGCCGAGCACCTCGCCGTTCTCGTCGAGGATGGGCTGGTAGACGAAGTCGATGTAGCTGTCGACCACGCGGCCATCGGTACCGCGCACGGCCAGCGGCATGCCGCGGCCGACGTGCGGCTTGCCGGAAGTGTAGACGCCGTCGAGCAGTTCGAAGAAACCCTGGCCCTCCAGTTCGGGCAGGGCCTCGCGCACCGGCTTGCCGATGATGTCGCGGTAGCCGGCGAGCCGGTGGTGCGATTCGTTCTGCAGTTCGTACACGTGGCCGGGGCCGCGGAAGAAGCAGACGAAGCCCGGGGCCTGCTCGACCAGGCGCAGCAGGTGGCGGCTCTGTTCGGTGCGCGCCTGGAGCAGGGCGTCCTGGGCGCGCATTTCGCGTTCGCGCGCGTCGCGCGTGTGGGTGACGTCGCGGGTGATCTTGCCGAAACCGATCAGGGCGCCGTTGTCGTCGTAGAGCGGATCGATGACGACGTGGGCCCAGAAGCGCGTGCCGTCCTTGCGCACGCGCCAGCCCGTGGTTTCGAAGATGCCTTCGGCTTGCGCGGTCGCCAGGGCCTGGCGCGGCACCCCGGCCGCCCGGTCTTCCTCGGTGTAGAAGCACTCGAAGGAGCGGCCGATGATGTCCGCGGCCGCATAGCCCTTGGCGCGCTCGGCGCCTGCATTCCAGGTGGCGACGCGGCCTTCGGGCGAAAGCATGAAGATCGCAAAGTCGCGGATTTTCGCAACCAGCGTCGAGGTGAGGTTGGCTTCCAGGGTGGACAGCAAAGGCGAGGCCGTTGACATCGCGATTTCCCGCAAGTTGAAAACGCCGGATTTTATGCCAATCCGACCATCCTTGGTGTTCTGGAGAATAATTTTAAAAATGACAACCCGGCCGTCGGTGCACATGGCGCGGGTTCGGCCCGTCAAACGCGTCTTCTGTCTGCGCCAGAATAAGTCCAGTAGGAAATTTCCTGCATACACTCGCCTTTGGACTGACTTCGCCAAGGCGGCTGCCCGCCGCCTCTGCCTCCATGAACAGTACCTCCGCGCGCTGGAGCGGCCGTTACCTGGCTGCGACCCACTGGTTCATTCCCGCCGGCCTGCAACAGCAGGCGGCGACGCTCACGCGCGCCGAAAACGTGGTGAACGCCGCGCTGCTGGCGGCCACCGCCGGGCCCTTCTATGCGCTGGCCTATTACCTGCTGGGCTTCGGCGCGGCCGCCACCGAGATCCTGCTGTGCTGTGCCTTCATGCTCACCTCGCCCGTGCTGCTGCGCGTCAGCGGCAGCATCGGCGCCGCGCGCGAACTGTTCCTGTGCGCGCTGTTCTTCAATTTCACCTGGCTGAGCTACAACCTGGGCGGGATCAGCGCGCCGACCGCCAGCTGGCTGGTCACCGGCCCCCTGGTCGCGACCTTCCTCGGCGGCATCTGGAGCGCGCTGTTCTGGCTGGCGATGAGCTGCGGCGCGGCCAGCCTGATCTATATGCTGGGGGTGGGCGGCCATGCGCTCCCGCAGCACCCGGTCACCGACATGGCGCTGCTCTACCTGGTCTGCCATCTCGGCCTGTTCGTCGTGGTGCTGGTCTTCGCGCTGCTGTTCGAGCTGACCAAGACCCAGGGCTTCGTCAAGCTCGAGCAGGCGCTGGGCACGATCAACGAACTGGCGATCCGCGACGAACTGACGGGCGTGCACAACCGCCGCTACCTGATCAGCCTGATCGAGCGCGAAAAGGAGCGCAGCGACCGCACCAGCCGCGCATTCTGCCTGTGCCTGCTCGACATCGATTTTTTCAAGCGCATCAACGACACCTACGGCCATAGCGCCGGCGACACCGTACTGCGCGACTTTTCCCGGATCGTGCAAGGGCAGGTGCGCGCCAGCGACAGCTTCGGGCGCTACGGCGGCGAGGAATTCCTGCTGATGCTGCCCGAGACGCCAGCCTGCGACGCGCTGGTGCTGGCCGAGCGCGTGCGCGCCGCGATCGCCAGGCTGCGCTGCATGGACGGTCCCAGCGAAATCTCGCTGACGGTCTCGATCGGGGTCGCCGAGTTCCGCATGGGCGAGAGCATCGGCAGCGCCATCGGCCGCGCCGACGAGGCGCTGTACCTGGCCAAGTCGAGCGGGCGCAACCGGGTGGTGTGCCACGGGCAGGGCGACGGCCTGGTCGCGGCAACCCTGCGCGATGGCGCCCC
>DOUW01000487.1:4609-4908 GCA_003520365.1 Massilia sp. | reverse complement strand
ACCCTGGTCGGCTTCGGCACCTTCACCGTCGGCGAGCGCGCTGCGCGCACCGGCCGCGATCCGCGCACCAAGGAACCAATCAAGATCAAGGCCGCCAAGGTCCCGAAATTTAAGGCTGGTAAAGCGCTAAAAGATGCTGTAAACTAATGCCTTCTCTGCAGTGACATGCAGAGAGGACTGCCTGGCGGTATGTTCGAGATCGATGATCTCGTGAGGTGAGGAGCTCAAGCCTCTCAGCTTTCACCAGCCAGGCAAGCAGTACCTTGTATTTGATGTGGAGCGGTAGTTCAGTTGGTTAG
>DOUW01000487.1:0-4560 GCA_003520365.1 Massilia sp. | reverse complement strand
TTCGAGCCCCGTCCGCTCCGCCAGATTCAGCATTACCGGAGCGCCACGACGGCGCTTCGACAGAGAAGAGGCGAACGCGAGTTCGCCTTTTTTTTTAACTTGTGCTTTGAAGCCATTTCCAAAGTGATTGGTGACCATGTTTGATTTTGTACGCAACAACAAGCGCGTCATGTACGGTGTGTTGGCACTGCTGATCGTGCCTTCGTTCATTTTCGTCGGTGTCGACAGCTACCAGAACCGTGGCGACAGCGCCGCCGGCGTGGCTGAAGTCGATGGTCGCAGCATCACCCAGCAGGAATGGGACGATGCCCAGCGCCGCCAGATCGACCAGGCCCGCCAGCAGCTCGGCCCGCAGTTCGACCAGAAGATGTTCGACACCCCGGAAGCCAAACGTGAGGTGCTGGAAAACCTGGTCGCCGAGCGCGCCGTGAATGCCGCCATCGCACGCAATCACCTGACCGTCAGCGACCAGGCCATCTTCAAGGCCATCAACGAGATCCAGGGCTTCCGCAAGCCCGACGGCAGCTTCGACATGGACCAGTACAAGGCCGCGCTGGCCGCCCAGGGCATGACCCCGGAAATGTTCGACGCCCGCATGCGCCGCGACATGGCGATCCAGCAGCTGGCCGGTTCGATCCAGGCGACCGCCTTCGCGCCGCGCTCGGTCGCGAGCCGCGTCTCGGACATCAACGACCAGGAACGCGAAGTCCAGGAGCTGCTGTTCCCGATCGCGGCCTACCTGCCGCAGGTGAAGGTCACCGACGAGATGGTGAAAGCGTACTATGACAAGAACGCCCAGCTGTTCCAGATTCCGGAGCAGGTGAAGGCCGAGTACGTCGTGCTGGACCAGGCCGCGGTCGAGAGCCAGGTCTCGGTCAGCGACGCCGAAGTCGAGCAGTTCTACAAGGCCAACGAGAAGCGCTTCGTGACGCCCGAGCAGCGTACCGCCAGCCACATCCTGATCACCAAGGCGCAAGGCGCCAAGCCGGCCGAGGAAGCCGCCGCCAAGGCCAAGGCCGAAGCGGTGCTGGCCGGGGTGCGCAAGAACCCGGCCGACTTCGCGGCGATCGCCAAGGCGCAATCGCAGGATCCGGGCTCGGCGGGCCAGGGCGGCGACCTGGGCGTGGTCGAGAAGGGCCTGTTCGCCAAGCCGGTCGAAGATGCGATCTATTCGCTCAAGGAAGGCGAAGTCAGCGGCATCGTGGCATCGGAGTTCGGCTACCACATCATCAAGGTCACCGCGGTCACGCCGTCCCAGCAAAAGCCGCTGGAAGCCGCCAAAGCCGAGATCGCCGACGAGCTGAAGAAAACCAAGCTGTCGAAGAAATACTCGGAACTGGCCGAGAGCTTCAACGACATCGTCTACGAGCAGTCGGACAGCCTGAAGCCGGCCGCGGACAAGCTGGGCCTGCAGATCCAGACCGTCGACGGCCTGGGCCGCAAGCCGAACCCGGCCCTGGGCGCCGCCCCGTACAACAACGAGAAGTTCCTCGCTGCCCTGTACTCGGCCGACTCGATCAAGAACAAGCGCAACACCGAAGCGGTCGAAGCCGCACCGGCCGTCCTGATCTCCGGCCGCGTGGTCGAGTTCAAGCCGGCCACCAAGCGTCCGCTGGCCGAAGTCGAAGCGGCGATCCGCCAGCGCGTGACCCAGGAAGAAGCGCTGCGCCTGGCGCGCGAAGCCGGCGAAGCCAAGCTGAAGGCCGCCAAGGCAGCGGGCGACGCCGCCGGCTTCGGCGAGGTCAAGGTCCTGTCGCGCACCAAGGAGCCGGTCATCAACACCGCCGCCGCCCTGGCCGTGTTCAAGGCCGACGTGACCAAGCTGCCGGCGTATGTCGGCGTGGAAGTGCCGAACGTGGGCTATGGCGTCTACCGCATCGGCAAGGTGTCGCAGCCGGCCCAGGTCGACCAGGCGCGCCGCTCGCAGGAAGCGCAGCAGATCAACGGCCTGGTGGGCCAGGCCGAGCTGTACAACTTCGTCGAGGCGGTCAAGGCCAAGGCCAAGGCGAAGATCCATGCGGCGGCCGCCAAGCCGGCGCAGCAGGCCGAATAAACTGTTCGGTGGATGAAGAAAAACCCGGGTGCGCGAGCAGCCGGGTTTTTTTACGTCTGGAGCTCCGGCGGTTGAACCGGAGTCGGGAGCGAGGACCGTAGGGTGGGCACTCCGTGCCCACGCGAAAGCATGATCAACGTTGACGTTCGAATTTGACGCTTCGGCCGAACATTGTCAGTGGTTCCAAGAGCGTTTCGTTTGCGCCGCGTCCATGACGAGCGCTGCGGGGCGATGCGTTGCGGCGACGGACTGCGGACGAACACGTAACGCGTGGGCACGGNNGGCACGGAGTGCCCACCCTACGTCGAGGCCGCGTGCGGGTCTTACGCCGCCATCAGCGCCTGCGCCGCCTTCGCGAAATCCTCGGGCGCGATGTCGGCCAGTTCCAGCACGCGGGCCTGGCCGTACTGGGCAAAGTTGCGGTCGATCGAGCGCAGGTAGGCGGGGTCGTAATGCTCGACCAGCAGCTGGTCGACCAGCGCCGGCATCTCGCCGGCCTTGGCCATCGCGTGCCAGGTGTCGATCCTGGCGCGGCCGTGCAGCTGGACCAGGTGCTCGAGCTGGCCGTTGAGGGCGTCGGCATTGCGCGCGAAGTGCTGGTAGTCCTCCATCAGCAGGCGCACGCGGTTCGGGCGCGACAGGGTCAGGGCGATGCAGGGCGAGGCGCGCATGCGTTCCATCACGGCGTCCGGCACGCGCAGGTTGCCGACCTTCTTGCTTTCCGACTCGACGAACACCGGCCTGGCCGGATCGAAGTGGCGCAGCTTGTTCCAGATCCGGCTCTCGAACATCTTCTGGGACGGCTGCGGCTCGTCGGGCAGGTGGCCGAGGACCGAGCCGCGGTGGGCCGCCAGGCGCTCCAGGTCGAGCACCTGGGCGCCGGCCGCGTCCAGGGTCTCGAGCAGGCGGCTCTTGCCGCTGCCGGTGGTGCCGCAGATGACGCGGAAGTCCACCGCCGGCGGATGTTCCAGCGCCGCGCTGACGTAGGCGCGGTAGGCCTTGTAGCCGCCGTCGAGCTGCACCACCGGCCAGCCGATCTTGGCCAGGATATGGGCCATCGAGCCGCTGCGGTTGCCGCCGCGCCAGCAATAGACCAGGGGCTTCCAGTCGCGCGGCTTGTCGGCGAAGAGCGTGTCGATGTGGCGCGCGATGTTCTGCGCGACCAGCGGCGCGCCGAGCTTTTTCGCCTCGAAGGCGCCGACCTGCTTGTACAGGGTGCCGACGCGGATGCGCTCCTCGTCGTTCAGCACCGGGCAATTGATCGCCCCGGGAATATGGTCGAGCGCGAACTCGCCCTCGCTGCGCGCGTCGATGATGGTGTCGAAGCTTTCCAGCTCGGGGAAGATGTCGGCGAAGCTCAGTACGGCGGGGTATTTCATCGTGATTGGATCAAGGCCTTGAAGGTGGGCCAAATGTTATTGAGGATAATCGGATGCGCGTCGGCGTTCGGATGCAGGCGGTCGGCCTGGAACAGGGCAGGCTTGTCGGCCACGCCTTCCAGCATGAAAGGCACCAGCGGCGCCTTGACTTCCTTGGCGAGGTTCCCGTACATGTTGAAGAAGCGTTCCGTGTACGCGCGGCCATAGTTTGGCGGCATGCGCATGCCGATCAACATGACTTTCGCGTCCTGTTTCTGCGACATGGTCGCCATCTGGCGCAGATTGGCTTCGGCGGCGGCGACCGGCAAGCCGCGCAGGCCGTCGTTGGCGCCCAGTTCGATGACGACGATCTGGGGCTTGTGCTGGTTCAGGAGCGCGGGCAGGCGCGCGCGGCCGCCGCTGGTGGTCTCGCCGCTGATGCTGGCGTTGACGATGCGGGCGTCGATCTTCTCGGCTTTCAGCTTTTGTTCCAGCAGGGCGACCCAGCCGGCGCCGCGCGTCAGGCCATACTCGGCGGACAGGCTGTCACCCAGCACGAGGACGGTTTTTGGTGCAGAATAGGCGCTCGCCGACGCGGCCAGCATGAGCGCACCGACAGACAATTTCTTGAGAATAGCAAGCATGCGTGATAATCCCGAGGCTTTCAAAAATGATCCTGCCACTGCAAAAGGGCGACCGGCCGCCATCGAAGTGGCCGGCCTGTCGAAGCGGGTGGCGGACGCCAGCGGCGAACTCACCATCCTGCACAACATCGATTTTACCGTGCAACCGGCCGAGACGCTCGCGCTCGTCGGCGCCTCGGGTTCCGGCAAGTCCACGCTGCTCGGCCTGCTGGCCGGGCTCGACACCCCGAGCAGCGGCAAGGTCCTGCTCGACGGCACCGACATCTTCGCGCTCGACGAGGACGGCCGCGCGGCCTTTCGCAAGGCCAAGCTCGGTTTCGTGTTCCAGTCCTTCCAGCTGCTGGCCCACCTGAGCGCGCTCGAGAACGTGATGCTGCCGCTCGAGCTGCGCGGCGACGCCGACGCGCGCGCCAAGGCCGAAGCCATGCTCGGGCGTGTCGGCCTGTCGAGCCGATTGAAGCACTACCCGAAATACCTGTCGGGCGGCGAGCAGCAGCGCGTGGCC
>DOUW01000457.1 GCA_003520365.1 Massilia sp. | reverse complement strand
CGAGACGCGCCTGGCCCGCATCGCGCTCGGCGCGCGCCAGACCCGCCTCGCCATCCCCTTCCAGGAAGTGACCAGCCACCTGGTCTACCTGCCTCCGCAAGGCGGCAAGGAAGGCGCCGACCGCCGCGTGGCCGAGCTGCGCGAGCGCGGCGTGACCAACTTCTTCATCATGCAGGGGGATTCGCCGCTGCGCTGGGCGGTATCGCTGGGCGTGTTCAAGACCGAGGCCGGCGCCCGTACGCTGGCGGCGGAACTGGCGAAACAGGGCGTGCAGGGCGTGCGCATCCTGCCGCGCGGCCCGCAGACGAATCGCTTTGCCTACCGCTTCCGCGACATCGATGCGCCGACGCGCACGCGGATCGTCGAGGCCGGGCGGGGGTTTCCGGCGGCGGTGCTGCACGTTTGCAAGTGATCCGGGGCTGGCGCGCGGCGCTGGCGGTGCGTATGGGCACCATACCGCGTGGGTTCAAGAACCCACCCTACGAAGAACCCGCTCTTGCAGGGTGGGTTCTTGAACCCACGCTGTCGTACGGATGAACACCATCAAGGCCGCCTCAAAACCACCCGGCGGCGAACAACTTAACGCCTGACGACAATCGGCTTGATCCCCAAGCCCGACGGCAATCCCCTGGCCGCTTCCTGCGCCGCCGCGCGCGTCTCGAACGGCCCGCCATACAGGCGATTCACCTGCCCGCTCGGCACGACCTCGATGGTGCCGACCGCCAGGCCGGCGTCCGCCAGTTTCCGACTCATCTCCTGCGCCTTCTCGGCCCGGCTGTAGGATCCCAGCTGCACATAGAACTGCTTGCCTGCCGCTTGCGCCTCGGCCGCCGGCAGCGCCTGGGCCACGGCGGCGCTGTCGGTCCGCACGCGGTCTTCCAGCATCAGCGCGGCGATTTCCGGCGGCGCCTCGACCGATTGCGCCTGCGAGGTGGCGGCGCGGCGCTCGGCGGCGAGGCGCACTTCGTCGCCCGGGAACAGGCGTTCGAGCGCGACCTCGTGGCTGCCCTTGCCCAGCAGGCCCAGTTTCAGGGCGGCGGTATAGGAG
This sequence comes from Massilia sp., assembly GCA_003520365.1. Lineage (GTDB taxonomy): Bacteria > Pseudomonadota > Gammaproteobacteria > Burkholderiales > Burkholderiaceae_D > Telluria > Telluria haematophila. Next base: position 4,288 of record DOUW01000457.1, on the reverse strand, counting down.
ACGTCGACGATGCGGCTGGCGTGGAAGGGGCCGCGGTCGTTGATGCGCACCACGACCGACTTGCCGCTCTCGACGCTGGTGATGCGGGCATACGACGGGATCGGCAGCGTCGGATGCGCCGCCGTCATCTTGTACATGTCGTAGGGTTCGCCCGAGGAGGTCTTCTGGCCATGGAATTTCACGCCGTACCAGCTGGCCACGCCACGCTGCACGAAAGGTTCCTCGTGCAGGATCGGGGTATAGGTCTGGCCGAAGACGGAATACGGACGGTTCGCCCACTTGGCGTAAGGTTCGGCCCTGACCACGGCGTCGGGCGTGAATTCCAGCCCTTCCGGGATATCGGTGCCGGGACCGTCGTCCTTGTAATAGCCGCCGCGGCCGGAGTTGGCCGGCGGCAGCTTGGGCGACAGCGGGGGATGTTTGCCGGTGACTTTGTGTTTCCACGGCAGCGGGATCAGGGTCTTGTTATCGCCTGTCGTCCCGCAGCCGGTCATCAACGCTGCCAACGCGATGACCACTGGGAGAGTTCTCGAAGCGGTCATGCGCAGCTTCCTCCTTTAGGTCTGCACCAGCTTGCGGTGCCTTTGAATGCTCATCAATATACCAGCGCCGAGCCCGAGCGTAATGAACGCAGTTCCGCCGTAGCTCATGAAAGGCAACGGAACTCCGACCACGGGGAGGATCCCACTCACCATGCCCATGTTAACAAAGGCATAAGTAAAGAAGATCATCGTGATCGAACCGGCCAGCAGCCGGGAGAACATATTCGGGGCATTGGCCGCAATCATCATGCCGCGGCCGATCAGCAGCAGGTAAATTACCAAAAGAAATAGGTTTCCGACAAGCCCAAATTCTTCGGAATAGACCGAAAACACGAAGTCGGTGGTCTGTTCCGGCACGAATTCGAGCTGGACCTGGGTGCCCTGGTGGTAGCCCTTGCCGGTCAGGCCGCCCGAGCCGATCGCGATCACGGACTGGATGATGTGGAATCCCTTGCCCAGCGGATCGGAGGTCGGATCGATCAGCGTCATCACCCGTTCGCGCTGGTAATCGTGCAACATCGACCAGGCCACCGGCAGGCAGGCCGCGCCGGCAACGGCCAGGGCGATCAGCACCCGCCACGACAGGCCGGCCAGGAAGATCACGTAGAAGCCCGAGGCGCCCACCAGCAAGGCCGTGCCGAGGTCGGGCTGCTTGGCGATCAGCGTGAACGGAATGATCAGCAGGATGGCCGCGACAATGTAGCTTTTCCATTCCCCCACCCTGCCGCGCTGCTGGAAGTACCAGGCGATCATCAGCGGTGTCGCGATCTTCATGATCTCGGAGGGCTGGATGTCGACCCCCACGTGCAGCCAGCGCCGCGCGCCCTTCTTGATGATGCCGAACATCGCCACCGCGATGAGCAGGGTCACGCCGAAGGTATAGACCGGCACGGCGAGGCGCATCAGCGTCTGCGGCGGCACCAGGGCGGCCATCCACATGATGCCGAAGGCGAGGATGAAGTTGCGCATCTGCGCCTCCACCCGGCCCGGGAACTCGTGGCCGGCCGAGGACATGGTAATCATGCTGGTCGTGAGCAGCATGAACAGGACCATCGCCAGCGGCCAGTCGAACACGGTGAAATACGGCTTCAGGCGGCGGCTGAGCGAGCGCCGCTCCGGATAATAGGCCATCTGCTTACTCCTTGGTGGTGGCGGGCGGCGTGGCGGCGATGACCGGGGAAGCGACAGCGCCGTTTCCGGACGGCCGGGGGCCGGCCGGAACGGTGGCGGCGGTTTTCTTCGCGGCCGCGGCGCCGGCTTCCGGCTTCGGCGGCGGCGGGCGCTTGCCGAGCAGGTAGTAGTCGAGCGCCTTGCGCGCGATCGGCGCGGCGTGCGCGGCGCCGAAGCCCACGTTCTCGACGATCAGGGCGATCGCGATGCGCGGCTTGTCGGCCGGCGCGAACGCGGTGTACAGCGCGTTGTCGCGGTGGCGTTCGTCGATCGCGTTGGCGTTGTACTTCTGGCCTTTCAGGCCGATCACCTGGGCGGTGCCGGTCTTGCCTGCCGAGATATAGCCGGCATTGCCGAACACGCGATAACCCGTGCCATAGGTTTCCTGGGTCACGCCGACCATCGCGCGCTTGATGAAGTCGATGTTTTCCTGCTTGAGCGGAATGCGCCGGCTTTCCTTCGGCACGGTCAGGGTGCGCTCGCGCGTGGCGCCGTCCTCGATCAGCTTGACCAGGTGCGGCTTCATTACCACGCCGTCGTTGGCCAGGTTGGCCACCGCGTGCGCCAGCTGGATGATGGTGTAGTTGTTGAAGCCCTGGCCGATACTGATCGAGATGGTGTCGCCGCCGACCCACTTCTGGGCCGCGCGGTTGCGCTTGAAGCGGTTGGCCTTCCACTCCTTCGAGGGCAGCACGCCGGATTTCTCGTGCTCGAGGTCGATCCCCGTCGGCGAGCCGAAGCCGAACTGGCCCATGAAGCGCGAGATGTTGTCGATCCCCATCTCGTTGCCGAGCTGGTAATAATAAGTGTCGCAGGACTCGACGATCGACTTGTACATGTCGACGTAGCCGTGGCCGCCCGGCTTGTCGTCGTTGAAGCGGTGCCCGCCCAGCATGTAGAAGCCGGGGTCGCGGATGCCCTGCTCGGGCCGGCGGAAGCCCATCTCGAGCGCCGCCAGCGACATGAAGGGCTTGAAGGTCGAGCCGGGCGGATAGGTGCCCGACAGCGGACGGTTCATCAGCGGCCGGTCGAGCGAGGTGTTCAGCTCGTTCCAGCTCTGGGTATCGATGCCGTCGACGAACAGGTTGGGGTCGAAGCCCGGGCGCGAGACGTAGGCCAGCACGTCGCCGGTGGACGGTTCGATCGCGACGAAGGCGCCGCGCCGGTCGCCGAAGGCTTCCTCGACGATCTTCTGCAGCTCGATGTCGATCGACAGGATCAGGTTGCTGCCCGGGACCGGCGGGCGGCGCGACAGCGTGCGGATCGCGCGCCCGCCGGCCGAGCGCTCGACCTCCTCGTAGCCGGTGGTGCCGTGCAGGTAGCGCTCGTACTTCTTTTCCAGGCCTTCCTTGCCGATGTGGTCGGTGCCGTTGTAGTTGGCGGCGTCGTCGCTGTCCTCGATGGCCGCGGCTTCGCGCGCATTGATGCGGCCGATGTAGCCGATCACGTGCGAGGCGACCTCGCCCAGCGGATACTGGCGGAACAGGCGCGCCTGCACTTCGACGCCGGGAAAGCGGAAGCGCTGGGCGGTGAAGCGGGCCACCTCGTCGTCGGTCAGGCGGGTGCGCAGCGGCACGCTGGCGAAACTGCGCGACTCTTCCATCAGGCGCTTGAAGCGCTTGCGGTCGCGCGGCTCGATCGTCACCAGCTTGGCCAGCTCGTCGATCACCGAGTCCAGGTTCGCCTGCAGCTTCGAGGGCGTGATCTCGAGCGTATAGGCCGAGAAGTTCTGCGCCAGGACGACGCCGTTGCGGTCGACGATCAGGCCGCGGTTCGGCACGATCGGCACCAGCGCGATGCGGTTGTCCTCGGCCTGCGCATGGTATTTGTCGTGCTGGACCACCTGCAGCCAGACGAAGCGGGCCACCAGGATGCCGAAGCAGACGAACACCAGCACCGCGAGCGCGGTCATGCGCAGGCGGAACTGGTGGATCTCGCGGTCGCTATCTTTAATTTCAGTCATTTACTGCGTTCGGTCTTTCGAACAATCAGATCGGGCGGGTATGGTCGCGGTCGACGGCGCGACGCTGCGGCGCCAGCAGCAGCCAGCTGATCAGCGGCCACAGGACGACGGCGACCGCGCTTTCGACGAAATACAGCCAGCCGGCAAAGCGGCCGGTGGCGAACACGTGCACCAGCACCTGGATCGCCTGGGCCAGCAGCAGCAGCGGGAACACGTGCATGGCCTGGGTCAGCACCGGGAACCACAGCACGCGGCGGTGGATCATGATCGCGACATAGGACAGCAGCGTATAGGCCAGCGCGTTCTCGCCCAGCAGGGTGGCGTCGTGCACGTCCATCAACAGGCCCATGCAGAAAGCGACGCCGATGCCGACCCGGCGCGGCTGGTGGATGCCCCAGAACACCAGCACCAGCGCGACGAAGTCCGGCGCGCCGATCCAGCGGCCCCAGGGCAGCAGATTCAGCATGAAGGCGCAGGTCAGGCTGAAGGCGATGAACAGCGGGCTGACCGGCAGCAGGATGTAATGGGGACGGTTTGCGGGCATTTACGCGCCCTCCTTCTGGGTGGCCGGCCGGGCCGGCTGGGTTGCCGCCGTGCCCGGGCGCGCCGCGCC
>DOUW01000455.1 GCA_003520365.1 Massilia sp. | reverse complement strand
GCCCGCGGTCGCCGCCGGCCAGGCCGCCGCGCAGCCGGCGGCGCCAGCCGAGAAGCAAGCCGAAAAACAGGCCGAAAAACAGGCCGATACGCCCGCCAATACGCCCGCCAATAAGCCCGCCGACAAGCCGGCCGGCATGACCGTGCTGCCGGGCGACGACTTCTTCGCCTACACCAACGGCGACTGGCTGGCGAAGACCGAGATCCCGGCCGACCGCGGCTCCTGGAGCGCGATGGGTGCGCTGGCCGAGGACACCAATACCCGCATCGCCAAGATGATCGAGGAGCTGGGCGCGGCCAAGGATACGAGCGGCGAGGCGCGCAAGGTGGCCGATTTCTACGCCGCCTACATGGACGAGGCGGCGATCGAGAAGCGCGGCCTGGCGCCGATCAAGCCGATGCTGGCGCAGATCGCCGCGATCAAGGACAAGGCGGCGCTGGTGCGGGCGCTGGGCGCCTCGGTGCGCGCCGACGTCGATCCGCTCAATGCCACCGACTTCTTCACCGAGAACCTGTTCGGCGTCTGGATCGCCCAGGGCTTGACCGATCCGACGCGCAACCTGCCTTACCTGCTGCAGGGCGGCCTGGGCATGCCCGACCGCGCCTACTACCTCGAGAACAATGCGCGCATGGCCGAGCTGCGCACCAAGTACCAGCAGCACATCGCCGCCATACTGAAGCTGGCCGGCTTCGACAAGGCCGAGGAACGCGCCGCGCGCGTGTTCGAGCTCGAACTGGCGCTGGCGCAAACCCATGCCACGCGCGAGGAGTCGAGCGACATCCAGAAGTCGAACAATGTCTGGACCCTGAAGGACTTCGCCAGCCGCGCGCCGGGCGTGGACTGGAATGCCTTCTTCAAGGCCGCGCAACTATCCGGCCAGGAGCGCTTCCAGGTCTACCACCCGAGCGCGGTGACGGGCGCGGCGCGCCTGCTGGCCGACGCGGACGTGGCCACCTGGCGCGACTACCTGGCCTTCCACAAGCTGAACCAATACGCCAGCCTGCTGCCCAAGGCTTACGCCGACCAGCGCTTCGAATTCAACGGCAAGGCCCTGACCGGCACCCCGCAGCAGTCGGTGCGCTGGAAGCGCGCGCTGGCCGCCACCAACGAGGCGATGGACGAGGCGGTCGGCAAGATCTACGTCGGCCGCTATTTCCCGGCCGAGGACAAGGCGCGCGTGCAGAAGATGGTCGCCAACATCATCGACGCCTTCAGCCGCCGCATCGACAAGCTCGAGTGGATGGCGCCGGCCACCCGCGCCCAGGCCCAGGCCAAGGTGAAGTCGCTGTACGTGGGCGTGGGCTACCCGGACCGCTGGAAATCCTACGATGGTCTCGCGGTCAGGCGCGACGATGCCTTCGGCAACGCCGTACGCGCCGAACACTTCCACTACCAGCAGGAACTGGCCAAGTTGAAGCGCAAGCCCGAGCGCACCGAGTGGGCCATGCCGCCGCAACTGGTGAACGCGGTGAACCTGCCGCTGCAGAACGCGCTGAACTTCCCGGCCGCCATCCTGCAGCCGCCGTTCTTCGACCCGAAGGCGCCGGATGCACAGAACTACGGCGCGATCGGCTCCATCATCGGCCACGAGATCAGCCATAGCTTCGACGACCAGGGCGCCCAGTTCGATGCCCAGGGCCGCCTGCGCGACTGGTGGACGAAGGAAGACCTGGCCCACTTCAAGGCCGCATCGGGCAAGCTGGTGGCGCAGTACAACACCTATAAACCCTTCCCGGACCTGGCGGTCAACGGCCAGCTGACCCTCAGCGAAAACCTGGCCGACCTGGCCGGCCTGGAAGCGGCCTTCGATGCCTATAAAGCTTCGCCGGAAGGCAAGAGTGCGGGCGTCGAGGGCGAGCGCCGCTTCTTCACCGGCTTCGCCCAGGGCTGGCGCACCAAGATGCGCGAAGCCTCGCTGCGCCGCATCGTGCTGACCGACGGCCATGCCCCGGCCCAGTACCGCACCTACATCGTGCGCAACCTGGATGCCTGGTACCAGGCCTTCGACGTCAAGCCGGGCCAGGCGCTCTACCTGGCGCCGCAGGAGCGCGTGCGCATCTGGTAAGCTCGCGGGAGGGCGGCGCCGGCATCGCGCCGGCGCCGCCTGTTTTTTCGGATAGCCATGAACCAGAACCTCGACGACAGTCTGGACGATATTTCGCGCCGCACGCTCGACCATTACGAGCGCCATGCCCGGCAATTCTTTGCCGGCACCATCGACCACGACGTCAGCCAGAACGTCGCGGCCCTGCTGGGCGCCATCGAAGGCCCAGGCCCGTTCACGCTGCTCGACCTGGGCTGCGGGCCGGGACGCGACCTGAAGACCTTTGCCATGCTCGGCCACCGCGCCGTCGGCCTGGACGGATCAGGCGAATTCGTCGCGATGGCGGGCGACTACAGCGGCTGCGAGGTCTGGCACCAGGATTTCCTGCTCCTGGACCTGCCGCCGGAACGGTTCGACGGCGTGTTCGCCAACGCATCGCTATTCCACGTGCCCAGCAGGGCATTGCCCGCCGTGCTGGCCGCGCTCTACGGCACGCTGAAACCGGGCGGTGTGCTGTTCAGCTCGAATCCGCGCGGGCACAACGAGGAAGGCTGGAGCGGACCGCGCTACGGCAGCTGGTACGACTACCCGACGTGGGAGCGCCACCTGGTCGCCGCGGGTTTCGCGCCGCTCTACCATTACTACCGCCCCGAGGGCTTGCCGCGCGAACAGCAACCCTGGCTGGCCAGCTTGTGGCGCAAACCCAATGTTAACGAACGTACAGAGAGCGCCGGCGATACGGCCTAAGGTGGGACCTCGTTTCACTCAACCAAAGAGGCATGACATGAACGAGGACCAAATCAAAGGCAAGGCCAAGGACATTGGCGGCAAGATCCAGGAAAAGGTCGGCGAAGCCGTCGGTAGCCGCCAGCAGCAGTCGGAAGGCCTGTCGAACCAGGCGGAAGGCAAGGTCCAGGAAAAAGTGGGCGACGTGAAGGACATCGTCAAGGGCAACCGCTGATCCGATTCCTCTTGTAGTGCAACAGCCGCGATGCGTCGCGGCTGTTTTGTTTTTGGACCCGGCGCCGGTTCAACTGCGACTGATCAGATGACAGCGATCACCGCGCGGGCGGCTTCGCCGCCCACCCTACGTAGGGTGGGCACCTGTGCCCACGCGGCGATACGCGACGCTCGCACGGCCCCGAAACGCACCGCTATCCACTACGCCGTCTCCGACTCCTCCACCTTGTCCCCCAGCACATCCTCCACATACAGCATCTGCACCAGCACCTTGAGCGCCGCCGCCAGCGGTGTCGCCAGCGCCACGCCGGCAAAGCCGAACAGGGTGCCGAACACCAGCTGCATCACGATGGTCAGCGCCGGCGGCAGGTCGACGGCGCGCGATTCGATCAGCGGCTGCAGCAGATAGCCCTCGACCAGCTGCACGCCGGTGAACAGCAGGATGGTATACAGCGCCAGGTCCGGGCTGATGGAGAACGCGATCAGCACCGCCGGGATGCCGGCCAGGATCGGGCCGAGATAGGGAACGAAATCCAGCAGCCCGGCAATGATGCCGAGCAGCAGGCCGAGCGGCACGCCCAGCAGACCCAGGCCGACCGAGGTGGCGACACCGACGATCAGCATCGAGATCGACTTGCCGAGCAGCCAGCTGCCCAGCGTGTCGCCCATCTTCGTCATCACCTGGCGCGCACGCGGACGCTTTGCCTGCGGCACCAGCTTGATGAAGCCGTTCGTGTACAGGTGCGGCGAGGCGGCGAAATAGATGCCGACGAAGAGGATGATCACCACGTTGCCCAGGGCGCCGATGACGCCGCCGAAGAACAGCCCGGCGTTCGGCACCAGCGAGGACATCTGCTTGAGCGCCTGCTCCGGCGGCGGCAATTCGGCCGCCACGCGCTGCAGCAGGGGATGCTGCTTGACGAACTCCTGCAGTTTCTCGAGCGACTGCGGCACCGTCTCGGCCAGCTTGGTCGACTGCTCGGCGATCTGCGGCGCCATCGCCCAGCCGCCCACGCCAATGATGGCGAACAGCAGCAGCACCACGACCGCCAGTGCGATCTGGCGTTTCATCTTCGTGCGCTGCGCCAGCATGGCGCTCAGTTTATAAAGCAGCACCGCGAACAGGATGCAGGCGAAGACCAGCAGCAGGGCGTCGGCGGCGAGCCAGACCGCGGCCAGTCCCAGGATGAAGAGAGCAGCAACGCCGTTGATGATGGCCGTGCGCCGCATCAGCCCGCGCTTGGGCGTGACATCCGCCTCGGTGGCGGACGATGGGGAAAGGGATTGTTCGCTCATGGTTGGTTTGATTATCAAAAGGATAATTCAACACTACCACTCCGCCACCTTGCCCGGCGCATGGATGAGCAGCGCGTGGTGCGGGCCGGATATGGACGAGCTGTGTGCGTGGCCGTACAGATGGGCAGGGTGCGCGGGCGTATTCTGGACCCATCGCGCGGCACATTGACCGCGCTTTATTTGACTAACCTGTAAGGAGAACCATCATGAACAAGGACCAAGTCGAAGGCAAACTGCAAGACATCGGTGGCAAGATCCAGGAAGAAGCCGGCAAGCTGGTCGGCAACCGCGAACAGGAAGCCAAGGGCCTGAAGAACCAGGTCGAGGGCAAGACCCAGGAAAAATATGGCGATGCCAAGGAAGTGCTGAAGGACGGCATCGACCGCGCATGATGCGCCGGGGGGGCGCCAGCGCCCCCATGAAGAAACGGGCCCCGGCGTTCAGCGCGCCGGGGCCCGTTTTTCTTTCACCTTTTTTCATCCTGCCGTCGCGCTTGCGGCGCGCAGCGGATGGCGCCGCTTACTTCACTTCGTAGGCGCCGATGTCGATCGTGCCGCCCAGGGTCGAACGCGAGGCGTAGGACGCGGTGTGCTTGTAGCTTGCGGTGGCTTTCAGCGACAGGCCGCCGTCCGAGCTGCCCGGGTTCGAGCCGGCATTGACGATCTGGGTGCCGGACGCCGGACGCAGGTCGTAGGCTGCCTTGTTGACGAAGTCGCCCGAGACCGAACGGTAGTTGGTCTGCTGCACCGCCGAAGCCTGGCCGGTGACCGTGCCGCCGCCGCTGAAGATGTTGTTGATCAGCTTGGCCGGGGTCGCCGCATTGCGGATCGTGACGAAGGTGCCGCGCGAGCTTTCGTCGTTCACGAAGGTATTGTTGATCACGTACAGGTCGGTCTTGCGGTCGCCCACGCCTTCTTCGCCGTAGGACACCATGGCCGGGTTGTTGTTCGAGGCCGGCTGCATGATCACGTTGCCGATGATGTAGGTGGTGCCGCCGTTCGGCACGTTGATCTCGTAGCTCGG
>DOUW01000057.1:7103-9178 GCA_003520365.1 Massilia sp. | reverse complement strand
ATGCGCTGGGCGACGCGCAGGCTGGCGCCGCCGTTGATGCAGTCGGCCGCGCGCACCGCGTAGCCGTCCATCTGGGTGTTGTCGGCGGAAGGGACATCGATGGTCGAGGCCTGGTCGAGGGCCAGCACGCGGCCGTTGGCTTCGAGCGTGGGCACCTGTTCGACATCGGCCACCGGCACGGCGCAGGCCAGCAGGGTGTCGAGCGCCTCGCGCACGCTGAGCATCGGGCGTGGGGCGGCCTTGTCGTTCGCCGGCTTGTCGGCCGCCGGCTTGTCGGTCGCGAGTTGGTCTTTTGTTGCGGTCATGGTTCTTACAGTCCGGTGTGCGCGGCGATGAAGGTCTTCATTTCGTCGACGTTCGGCCGCATCAGCACGAATTTCTGGGGCAGCGCCTCGAGCTCCTCGAAGCCGGCCGGGCGCGGCGCGTCCGTGCCCAGGGCTTCCAGGATGGTTTCGTTGAACTTCGCGGCCAGCGCCGTTTCCAGCACGATCATCGGCACGCCGGGCTCGATGTGCTCGCGCGCGACCTTGATGCCGTCGGCGGTGTGGGTGTCGATCACGATGCCGTAGTCGTCGTAGGCCATGCGGATGGTCTCGAGGCGGTCGGCATGCGTCGACTTGCCCGAGACGAAGCCGTATTCGCCGACGCGCGCGAATTCGTCGCCGTCGCTGCCCGGGGCGCCGGACAGGTCGAAGCCGCCGTGGGTCTCGAGCTTGCGGAACAGCGCGTGGGTGCGCTCGCTGTCGCGCCCGACCAGGTCGTAGACGAAGCGCTCGAAGTTGGATGCCTTCGAGATGTCCATCGACGGGCTGCTGGTGTGGAAGGTCTCGGCGCTTTTCCGCACGCGGTAGACCCCGGTGCGGAAGAATTCGTCGAGCACGTCGTTCTCGTTGGTGGCGACCACCAGTTTGTCGATCGGCAGGCCCATCATGCGGGCGATGTGGCCGGCGCAGATGTTGCCGAAGTTCCCCGACGGGACGGTGAACGAGACCTTCTGGTCGTTGCTGCCCGTCGCCGCCAGGTAGCCGCGGAAGTAGTACACGACCTGGGCCACCACGCGCGCCCAGTTGATCGAGTTGACTGTGCCGATCTTGTGGCGCGCCTTGAAGGCCAGGTCGCTGGAGACGGCCTTCACCATGTCCTGGCAGTCGTCGAACACGCCTTCGACCGCGATGTTGAAGATGTTCGGATCCTGCAGGCTGAACATCTGGGCGGTCTGGAAGGCGCTCATCTTGTTTGCCGGGGACAGCATGAACACGCGCACGCCGCGCTTGCCACGCATCGCATACTCGGCGGCGCTGCCGGTGTCGCCCGAGGTGGCCCCAAAAATGTTCAGCTCGTCGTTGTCGTTCGCCAGCGTGTATTCGAACAGGTTGCCCAGCAGCTGCATGGCCATGTCCTTGAAGGCCAGGGTCGGGCCGTTCGACAGCGCCTGCAGCACCAGCTTGCGTCCGCCTTCGTCTTCCAGCACGCGCAGCGGCGTGATGTCCTTCGCGGACTCGTCGGCGCGCGCGTTGCGGTAGACCTCAGGCGTATAGGTCTTGCTGGTCAGCGCCCTCAGGTCCGCGTCCGGAATATCGGTCGCGAATTTGCGCAGGATCTCGTAGGCCAGTTCGGCGTACGACAGCTTGCGCCAGGCGTCGAGCTCCGCGCCGCTGACACGCGGGTACTCGGCCGGCATGAACAGGCCGCCATCGGGGGCCAGGCCGCCGAGCAGGATCGAGGAAAAGGTTTCCTGATTACGGGAAGCGGACGCGCTCGTAGCGCGGGTAGACACATATTGCATACGTTAATGGATCCGGTTGGCTGGCGTTGATCCATTTATTATAGTGCGGCCCGGCCGATCACGTCTGTGCGGCCGAGATTGGTGTGGTGGGGATTGAAACGGAACGGCGTCGGCGCTGTTGAAGACCGTAGGGTGGGCACGCCGTGCCCACGCGGACGTTCGCACGGTAGCGGCGCTTTTTTGACGACAGCCCACGCGTCACCGCGGCGCTACGGAAGCGCACCGGTAACGCGTCGGTTTCGATGATTCCATACGCCGCGGATCTGCAGACATTCGCGTGGGCACGGGG
>DOUW01000057.1:0-6952 GCA_003520365.1 Massilia sp. | reverse complement strand
TGCCGATCTCGGCGGCGTTCTCGATGCGCTCGTTCGAACCGCCGAGCGCCGCCACCAGCCCCGCCGCCGCCATGGCGCAGGCCACGCCGACCTCGCCCTGGCAACCGATCTCGGCGCCCGAGATCGAGGCGTTCTTCTTGCACAGCATGCCGATCGCGGCGGATGTGAGCAGGAAGTCGCGGATGCCGCCCACCGGATCGCTCGGGCGGCAGTCCTCGGCGTAGTAGCGCAGCACGGCCGGGATGATGCCGGCCGCGCCGTTGGTCGGCGCCGTGACCACGCGCCCGCCCGCAGCATTCTCTTCGTTGACCGCCATCGCGTACAGGGTCACGTGGTGGGTGGCGTCGTGCGGTAGTTCGTTGACGCGCTTGCCCTCCGTGCAGTGGGCCTGCTTCCACAGGCGCGCGGCGCGGCGCTTGACGTTCAGGCCGCCCGGCAGCTGCCCTTCGGTGACCAGGCCGTGGGCGATGCAGTCGCGCATCGTGGTCCAGATGCGGTCCAGGCCGGCGTCGAGCTCGGCCTCGCTCATGCGCGCCAGTTCGTTCGCGCGCAGCATGTGCGGGATCGACAGGCCGTGCTTCCTGCCCTGCTCCAGCAGCTCGTTCATGGTGTCGAAGGGATAAGGCACCGCGAGCGCCGGCGCGTTTGCCGTCTCGGCCGTTTCAACCATCCGCGCCTGCGCTTCGCCGGCCGCGGTGATGAAGCCGCCGCCGACCGAGTAGTAGATGCGTTCGATCACGCTGCCATCAACCAGCTGCAGCACGAAACGCATGCCGTTCGGGTGCTCGGGCAGGGTCGAGGACTTGTGCCAGACCAGACCAGTGCGGGCGGAGAACGGCACCTCTTTCGTCCCCAGGAGACGCAGCACGCCGTCGAGTTCCGCTTCGGCCAGCTTGTCCTCGACGCTGTCGGGATCGATGTCCTGCGGGGTCTCGCCCATCAGGCCCAGGATCACCGCCTTGTCGGTGGCGTGGCCGACGCCGGTCAGCGCCAGCGAGCCGTAGAGGTGGGCTTCGACGCCGACCGCCTCATCGAGGCTGCCGCATTCGATCAGGAAGCGGCGCGCCGCCACCATCGGGCCCACCGTGTGGGAGCTCGACGGGCCGATACCGATCTTGAAAAGATCGAAAACGCTCATGTCCATCTGTTTGTCTCGCTATGTTCTTTTTTATTATTGTGTGTATCGTGGATTCAGGCGGTGGCGCCGACGTCGATGTTCTCGAGCATGCTGGCGACCATTTCCTCGATCCCGATCTCGGCCTTCCAACCCCAATCGCTCGTGGCACAACTGTCGTCCAGGCTCTTCGGCCAGGTGTCGGCGATCGCCTGGCGGCTGTCCGGCTTGTAGGCGATCTCGAATGCCGGCACGGCCTGCTTGATCGCGGCGGCCAGTTCGCGCGGGTTGAACGAGACGCCGGCGACGTTGTACGAGGAGCGGATCGCCACTTTCTCGGCCGGGGCCTCCATCAGCTCGATGGTAGCGCGGATCGCATCCGGCATGTAGATCATCGGCAGCGTGGTTTCCGGTCCGAGGAAGCACTCGTAGGTTTCGCCCTTGAGGGCCGAGTGGAAGATCGCGATCGCGTAGTCGGTGGTGCCGCCGCCCGGTGGCGACTTGTAGCTGATGATGCCCGGGTAGCGGATCGAGCGCACGTCCACGCCGTACTTGGCGTGGTAGTACTCGCACAGGCGCTCGCCGGCGAGTTTACTGATGCCGTAGATCGTGGTCGGGTCCATGATCGTGTACTGGGCGGTGTTCTCGGCCGGGGTGTTCGGGCCGAAGGCGGCGATCGACGACGGCCAGAACACCTTCAGCGGTTTGCCGGCTTCCCCGCGCTCGCGGGCGACTTCCAGGATGTTCAGCAGGCCGTCCATGTTCAGGGTCCAGGCCCTCAAAGGCGCCTTTTCGCCGGTGGCCGACAGCAGCGCCGCCAGCTGGTAGACCTGGGTCACGCCTTCGTCGGCGACGACGGCCGCCAGGCGTTCCTTGTCCAGCACGTCGAGCTGGGCGTAGCGCGCGGCGCCGTAGACGTTGTTGCTGCCGATGTCGGTGGCGAGGACGTTATCGACGCCATGTTTTTCCGCCAGTGCGGTGACCAGTTCGCTGCCGATCTGGCCGTTGGCGCCGATGATGAGAATGCGTTCCATGTACTCTTGTTCCTTGAAGCCGGTGATTAGTTATTCTTGAGGATGCCCAGTTCGCGGCCGGCCTGTTCGAAGGCGGCCAGCACCTTGTCGAGCTGTTCGCGGGTGTGCGCGGCGGAGAGCTGGACGCGCACGCGCGCCTGGCCCATCGGCACCACCGGGTAGAAGAAGCCCGACAGCAGCACGCCCAGTTCGAACATGCGCGCCGCAAATTTTTGCGCCACCGGCGCGTCGAACAGCATCACCGGCACCACCGGGTGGGTGCCCGGCTTGATGGTGAAGCCGATGCGCTCGATCTCGCTGCGGAAGTAGGCGGTGTTTTCCATCAGGCGGTCGCGCAGCTCGGTCGACTTGCTGATGCGCTCCAGCACCGACAGCGAGGCACCGGCGATCATCGGCGCCAGGGTGTTCGAGAACAGGTAAGGCCGCGACTTCTGGCGCAGGGTCTCGATGACCTCCTTGCGACCGGAAGTGAAGCCGCCCATCGCGCCGCCCAGGGCCTTGCCCAGGGTGCCGGTGATGATGTCGATCTTGCCCAGCACGCCGCAGTGCTCGTGGGTGCCGCGCCCGGTCGCGCCCATGAAGCCGGAGGCATGCGATTCGTCGACCAGGGTCAGGGCGCCGTATTTTTCGGCCAGCTCCACGATCTTGTCGAGCTGGGCGATGGTGCCGTCCATCGAGAACACGCCGTCGGTGACGATCACTTTATGACGCTTGCCGGCCTCAGTGGCGGCGATCAGCTGCTTCTCGAGGTCGGCCATGTCGTTGTTGGCGTAGCGGTAGCGCGCGGCCTTGCACAGGCGGATGCCGTCGATGAGCGAGGCGTGGTTCAGCGCGTCCGAGATGATGGCGTCGTTCTCGTCGAACAGCGGCTCGAACACGCCGCCGTTGGCGTCGAACGCGGCCGCGTACAGGATGGTGTCCTCGGTACCCAGGAACTTCGACAGGGCCTGCTCCAATTCCTTGTGCACGGTCTGGGTGCCGCAGATGAAGCGAACCGACGACAGGCCGTAGCCGTATTGCGCCAGCGCGGCTTCGGCCGCCTTTTGCGTATCGAGGTCGCCCGACAGGCCCAGGTAGTTATTCGCGCACATGTTGATCAGGGTGCGGCCGTCGTCGGCCACGACTTCGGCGCCCTGGCGCGACGCCAGCACGCGCTCGGGTTTGAACAGGCCCTGGTCGCGCAGCGTGGCGAGGTTCTGCTGCAGGCCGGTGTAAAACGCGTTCTTCCCTTGTTCGCTCATGTCATTTCCCTGTCGGTGATGCCGGCTTGACCGGCTGTTGGACTATGCTGTACCGTTGACCGCTCGTCGTACCGATTCGCTGCCTTGCCACGTTTTCGGTATTTCGAACTGAAATTCAATATAATGAATATTACGCCGACCTGTTGAACTTAGCAAGCTGACTTGGCAAGGTCGGGCGGTCCGTCAATTAATAGAGCTGCCTGTCGAGATGAAAACCGTGGTCACGACCAATAACGCCCCGCCGGAAGTCGGCGCCACCCTGCAGCGCCTGCGCCTGGCGCGCGGCCTGACGCTGGAAGACCTGTCGCGCATCGCGGGGGTATCGAAGTCGATGCTGTCCCAGATCGAGCGCGAAAAGGCCAATCCTACCATCGCCATCACCTGGCGTCTGGCGAACGCCCTGGGCGTGCAGATCGGCGAGCTGCTGGCGTCGGAAACGCGCGAAGTCGAGGCGATCCGCGTGCTCGACGCCCACGAGACCCCGACCCTGCCCGGCGCCCACGCCGGCTACACCCTGCGCATCCTGGGGCCGATGGAGCTGGCCGGCCAGTACGAATGGTACGAGCTGACCCTGGCGCCGGGCGGCGCGTTGGCCTCGCAGGCCCACGATCCGGGGACCAAGGAGCACATGACGGTGCTCAACGGCTCGCTCGAGATCGAGGTCGGGACGTCGAAACGCAAGGTCAAGGCGGGTGGGACGGCCCGCTATCCGGCGGACCAGGATCATGTGATCCGGAATGTGGGGAAGACCGAGGCGAAGGCGCTGCTGGTGGTGGTGCATCGGTAGCCGTCGGTCGAGGCTGCTCTTTTTTGATCCGACATTTGTTTTCACCTGATAACAAATGTTTATAGGAACCACCACAGCACGACCGCCGTACCGCGTGGACACAGGTGTCCACCCTACGCCACGCCGAACGCCAACAATGGAACCGGAACCGAGAACTTCGTCGGCCGTACCGCGTGGGTACAAGTACCCGCCCTACGCCCTTGCGACGACTAACGAAGAAACGCAGTCGGTAGGGTGGACACCTGTGTCCACGCTGTCGTGCTCGTGATCTGCCCCACGCTCACGGCGCCGCCTCCGCTGCTGTAAAAAACAAAAAATCGGGCCAGCCGAATCTCCCGATTCGCTGGCCCGACCTCTTTTGCGGATCAGGCGGCCGTCGCGCCGCCCGATTCATCGCCGATTACATCTTCAGCGCCTTGCTCAGGAAGCCCCAGCGATCCGCCACTTCCTCGATCTGCTTGGCGGTCGGCTTGCCCGCGCCGTGCCCGGCCTTGGTGTCGATGCGGATGATCATCGGGTTGCAGCCGGCCTGGGCCGCCTGTGCGGCGGCGGCGAACTTGAAGCTGTGGGCCGGCACCACGCGGTCGTCGTGGTCGGCGGTGGTGACCATGGTCGCCGGATAGCTTGTCCCCGGCTTCAGGTTATGCAGCGGCGAGTACTTGACCAGGGCCTTGAACTCGTCCGGGTTCTCCGACGAGCCGTAGTCCGAGGTCCAGGCCCAGCCGATGGTGAACTTGTGGAAGCGCAGCATGTCGAGCACGCCGACCATCGGGATCGCGGCGCCGAACAAGTCCGGGCGCTGGGTCATCGCCGCGCCGACCAGCAGGCCGCCGTTGCTGCCGCCGCCGATCGCCAGCTTCGACGGCTGGGTTACCTTGTTCGCGACCAGCCACTCGGCGGCGCCGATGAAGTCGTCGAACACGTTCTGCTTCTGCAGCTTGGTGCCGCCCTGGTGCCAGGATTCGCCGTACTCGCCGCCGCCGCGCAGATTGGCCACGACGTAGACGCCGCCCATTTCCATCCACGCCAGGTTCGCCGGCGAGAAGGCAGGCAGCATCGAGATGTTGAAGCCGCCGTAGCCGTAGAGGTAGGTCGGGTTGTTGCCGTCGAGTTTCAGGCCCTTCTTCGACACGATGAACATCGGCACCTTGGTGCCGTCGCGGCTGGTGAAGAACTGCTGGCGGGTTTCATAGGCGTTCGGGTCGAAGTCGACCTTCGGCTGGCGGAACACGCTGGTTGTGCCGCTCTTCATGTCGAGACGGTAGATGGTCGTCGGGGTGGTGAAGCCGGTGAACGAGAAGAAGGTCTCCGTGTCGCCGCGCTTGCCGGTGAAGCCCGAGACCGAACCGATGCCCGGCAGCGCGATCTCGCGCACCAGCTTGCCCTTGAGGTCGCTGACGCGCACGACGCTGCGTGCATCCTTCAGGTATTCGGTGATGATCCGGTCGCCGATGATGTGGGCGCCATTGAGCGTCTCGGCCGTTTCCGGAATGATTTCCTTCCACTGGCTTTCGGCCGGCTTGCGCACGTCGATGGCGACGATGCGCTGGCGCGGGGCCTTGCGGTCGGTACTGAAGTAGAACACGTCGCCGACGTTGTCGATGAAGTCGTAGGCGGCGTCGAAATTGTCGATCAGCGGCACGACCTTCGAATCCGGCCTGGACAGGTCCTTGTAGAAGATGCGGTACTTGTGGGCGGTGCCCTTGGTCGCCGTGATCAGGAGGTACTTGCCGTCGTCGGTGGTCTGGGCGCGGAAGCCCCATTCCTTCTCGTCCGGGCGGTCGTAGACCAGGGTGTCGGCGCTCTGCGGCGTGCCGATCTTGTGATAGTAGAGCTTCTGGTGGTAGTTGACGGCGGCCAGCTTGGTCGCTTCCGTCGGCTCGTCGTAGCGGCTGTAGAAGAAGCCCTTGCCATCCTTGGTCCAGGCGGTCTGCGAGAACTTCACCCACTTCAGGTGGTCATCCAGGTCCTTGCCGGTCTCGATGTCGCGCACCTTCCACTCGTTCCAGTCCGAACCCGAGGCGGCGGTGCCGTAGGCGAGCAGCTTGCCGTCCGGGCTCACTTCCGCGCCGGCCAGGGCCACCGTACCGTCGGCGGCCAGGGTGTTCGGATCGAGCAGCATGCGCGGCTGGTCGTCCAGCTTCTTCATCGTGTACAGCACGGACTGGTTCTGCAGGCCGTCGTTGCGGCTGTAGAAATAGCGTCCGCCTTCTTTCGAGGGCACCGAGTAGCGCTCGTAGTTCCACAGCTTGGTCAGGCGCTGGCGGATCGCCTCGCGCTGCGGGATCTGGCCCAGGTAAGCCTGGGTCACCGCGTTCTGGGCATCGACCCATTGCTTGGTCTCGGCGCTGTTGGCGTCTTCCAGCCAGCGGTAAGGATCGGCGATGGTGGTGCCGTGGTAGTTGTCGACCTGGTCGACCTTCTGGGTGACCGGGTACTTCATCGGACCGCCCGGGCAGGATGCGGTATCGGCGGCGTGGACGCCGAAGGCCATCATCAGGGCTGCGGCGAGCGTTGCGTGTCTCATGTGCATATTCTTCTCGAAACGTGGTGTCATGAAGGCGGATGTGCCGGAGGGCATCATAACGCGAAACCCGGCAGGATGCGACCTTGTGGCGGCGCCCGGCGTCAGTCCGTCAGCGGGCGCTCCGGCCGGCGCAGGCCCGCCTCGCGGTGGCTGAGCTGCCACTTGTGCGACAGGTCGATCGCGTGCCCGATCTCGGACGGGCTCAGGCGCCGCGCGGCGATGGTCTTCCTGACGTTGGCGGTGGCGTCG
>DOUW01000306.1:22103-25231 GCA_003520365.1 Massilia sp. | reverse complement strand
CGGCGGCATGGCGGTGCGCAACATGAGCTGCCTGCCGGCCCTGGTCGGCGCCTGGCGCCATCCGGCCGGCGGCATCCAGCTGTCGACCTCGGGCTCGTTCCCGGCCAACCGCGTCGGCCTGCAGCGCCCGGACCTGCTGGCCGGCCGCAAGCCGCGCACCATCAACATGACCACCATCGGCGACGATTTGCTGAAGGACGCCTCGCCCGAATTCGGCCCGAAGGTCGAAGCCGTGATCGTCTACAACGCGAATCCGCTGGCGATCGCGCCGGACTCGCGCAAGGTGCAGCAAGGCTTCGAACGCGACGACCTGTTTACTGTGGTGCTGGAACACTTCCGCACCGACAGCGCCGATTACGCCGACATCCTGCTGCCGGCCACGACCCAGCTCGAGCACGTCGACGCCCACCTGGCCTATGGCCACCTGTACATGATGGCGAACAACGCGGCGATCGCGCCGCTGGGCGAAGCCAAGCCGAACACGGAAATCTTCCGCCTGCTGGCCGCGCGCATGGGTTTCGATGACCCCTGCTTCCAGGAGAGCGACGAAGAGCTGGCGGCCCAGGCCTTCGATAAAACCCACGAGCGCGCGATCCACTTCGACTGGGAATCGCTCAAGCGCAAGGGTTGGCAAAAGCTGAACATGCCGGACGCGCCGTTCGCCCAGGGTGGCTTCCCGACGCCATCGGGTAAATGCGAGTTCTATTCGAGCACGATGGCAGCGGATGGCCTGGACCCGCTGCCGGCCTATATCGCACCGTACGAATCCGTGGCGTCGAACCCGACGCTGGCGAAGCGCTATCCGCTGGCGATGATTTCTCCGCCGGCACGGAACTTCCTTAACTCAACCTTTGTCAATGTACAGAGCTTGCGTGCAACCGAGGGCGAGCCGCACCTCGACATCCACCCGAACGACGCTGCCGTGCGCGGCATCGCCCACGGTGACATGGCACGTATTTTCAACGACCGCGGCTCTTTTGTTGCCAAGGCGCGCGTGACCGAGAAAGCGCGACCGGGCCTCGTGGTGGGCTTGTCGATCTGGTGGAAGAAGCTGGCCAGCGACGGCAAGAACGCCAACGAAGTGACCAGCCAGCGCCTGACCGACATGGGCAGGGCGCCCACTTTCTACGACACCCTGGTGCAGGTCGAAAAGGCCGCGCCCCGACCCGGACATGAAACTACGCTCTAGACTTCCCCGATTTTTCCGGCACGCGCTGATCGCAGGCGCGGCCGCCGGAATGCTTGCCAGTTGTTCTACTCTGAATTACTACACCCAGGCGGCGCAAGGCCAGCTTGAACTCCTCTCCGACGCAAGGCCGATCGACGACTGGTTGGCCGATCCCAACACCAACACGACACTGCGCCACCGCCTGGAAATGGCGCGCCAGATCCGCCTGTTCGCGGTCCAGAAGCTGGGCTTGCCGGACAACGGCAGCTACAAGAACTACGCCGACCTGAAGCGCAAGTACGTGCTGTGGAACGTGGTCGCCACGCCCGAGCTGTCGCTGAAACCCTTGCAGTGGTGCTTCCCGGTGGCCGGCTGCGTGAATTACCGCGGCTACTACAACAAGGACGACGCCCAGGCCTACGCGCGCGAATTGCGCGCCCAGGGCCGCGACGTCGAGGTCGGCGGCGTCAGCGCCTACTCGACCCTGGGCTGGTTCAGCGATCCCCTGATCTCCACTTTCATCAATTACCCGGACGCGGAACTGGCGCGCCTGATCTTCCACGAGCTGGCGCACCAGGTGGTCTACGTGCCGGGCGACTCGCGCTTCAACGAATCCTTCGCCAGCGCGGTGGAAGAGGCGGGCGTCGAGATGTGGCTGATGCAACACGGCAACCCGTCGATGCGCGAAGCCTACGAGCGCTACTCCGCGCGCCGCAAGGACTTCCTGGGCCTGCTGCTGAAGTATCGCCGCGAGCTCGAGCGCACTTACGCGTCCCCCATCGGCGACGAGGACAAGCGCATCGCCAAGGCGAGATTGTTCCTGGCGCTGAAGGACGAATACCAGGTGCTGAAGGCCAACTGGGGCGGCTACGCCGGCTACGACCGCTTCTTCGCCGAGCCCTTGTCGAACGCCCACCTGGCCTCGATCGCGACCTACAACGACTATGTGCCGGCCTTCCGCACCCTGCTGCGCCAGGAAAAGGATTTCCGCCATTTCTATCGCCAGGTTACGAAGCTCTCCAAGCTCGACAAGGCGGATCGCACGGCCGCGCTGAAGGTGTTCGATGCCACCGCGCCCAACGCGCCGATCATGGTGCAGCGCAGCACTGGCGCCATGCCGTAAAGCGCTCTTGGACTTCTCGGTAGAGTCCCTGTTCCAATTAAGGCAAAAGCGCTTGCGCGCAAGCGCGCTGCCCGATAGCATCATATGCGGCAATAGCAAAGGCATAAGCACGCACGTTCGGTTTGCAAATATTATTTGACAATGTGAACTGAACGACAACGATACTATTGGAGACAGGGGCATCTGATGGACAAAATTTGGCTGAAGTCGTACCCGGCTGGCGTGCCGGCTGAAATCAACCCGGATCAATACCGATCGCTCGTCCACATGCTGGAAGAGTCCTTCCAGAAATACGCGAATAACAATGCGTATGTTTGCATGGACAAGTTCCTCACGTACGCCGAACTCGACGCCTGCTCGAAGAGGCTGGCCGCCTGGCTGCAAAGCCGCGGCATGGCCAAGGGCGCGCGCGTCGCGGTGATGATGCCCAACGTCCTGCAGTATCCGATCGCGATCGCCGCGATCCTGCGCGCCGGCTACACTGTCGTCAACGTCAATCCCCTCTACACCGCACGCGAACTCGAGCACCAGCTGAAGGACTCGGGCAGCGAAGCGATCATCGTGCTCGAGAACTTCGCGCACACGCTCGAGCAGGTGCAGAAGAGCACCCCGGTGCGCCACATCGTCGTCGCCAGCATGGGCGAATTGCTCGGCGGCGCCAAGGGCATGCTGGTCAACTTCGTGGTCCGCAACGTCAAGAAGATGGTGCCGGACTTCGCGCTGCCGAACATGGTGCGCTTCAAGGATGCGCTGGCGCAAGGCGCGAAGATGCCGTTCGCGGCGCCCGAGCTGACGTCTTCCGACATCGCCTTCCTGCAGTACACCGGCGGCACCACC
>DOUW01000306.1:7841-22061 GCA_003520365.1 Massilia sp. | reverse complement strand
TCCTGATCCCGAACCCGCGCGACATCCCGGGCTTCATCAAGGAAGTGGCCAAGTACAAGATCACCATGCTGCCGGCCGTGAACACGCTGTACAACGCGCTGGTCAACCACCCGGATTTCGCCAACCTCGATTTCTCCAGCCTGAAGACCGCGAATGGCGGCGGGATGGCGGTGCAACAGGCGGTTAATGACAAGTGGAAACAGGCAACCGGCAAGAGTATCATTGAGGGTTATGGCTTGTCGGAAACCTCGCCGGTGGCAACCTGCAACCGTGCCGACGAGCAGGGCTTTACCGGCACCATCGGCCTGCCGGTGCCCTCGACCGACATCGCGATCCTGGACGACGACGGCAACGTGCTGCCGATCGGCCAGACCGGCGAGATCGGCATCCGCGGCCCGCAAGTGATGGCCGGCTACTGGAACCGCCCGGACGAGACCGCCAAGGTGATGACCGCCGACGGCTTCTTCCGCTCGGGCGACGTCGGCATCATGGACGAGCGCGGCTACGTGAAGATCGTCGACCGCAAGAAGGACATGATCCTGGTGTCGGGCTTTAACGTCTACCCGAACGAACTGGAAGGCGTGATCGCCGGCCACCCTGGCGTACTCGAGTGCGCGGTGGTGGGCGTGCCGGACGAGCATTCCGGCGAAGCGGTGAAGGTGTTCGTGGTGCGCAAGGACCCGGACCTCACCGAACAGGCGCTGATGGACTACTGCAAGACGCAGTTCACCGGCTACAAGAAACCGAAGTACATCGAATTCCGCGACGAACTGCCGAAGACCAACGTCGGCAAGATCCTGCGGCGGGCCCTGCGCGACGAGCAGCAAGAGAAGCAGAAGCAGGCAGCCTGATGTAGAGATAATGGCGCGAGTTCGGCCGGCAAAGCCGCCCGTGATCCGGGCGGCTTTGCGTTTAATTGAACACACAAAGTTTAGAAGGCGAGGCATCAGATGGACAAGTTTTGGCTCAAGTCGTACCAGGCAGGCGTGCCGGCGGAAATCGACCCGACGCAGTACCGCTCCCTGACCCATTTGCTGGAAGAATCCTTCCGCAAGTACGCTGACCAGAAGGCCTTCGCCTGCATGGACAAGGTCATCACCTACGGCGACCTGGACCGCATGTCGCAGCAGATGGCGGCCTGGCTGCAAAGCCGCGGCCTGCAGCCGGGCGCGCGCGTGGCGATCATGCTGCCGAACGTCCTGCAATACCCGGTCGCGATGGCGGCCGCCCTGCGCGGCGGCTACACCATCGTCAACGTCAATCCCCTCTACACCCCGCGCGAACTGCAGCACCAGCTGAACGATTCCGGCGCCGAGGTGCTGGTGGTGCTGGAGAACTTTGCCCACACCGTGGAGCAGGTGATCGCCAACACCCCGGTGAAACACGTCGTGGTCGGCACCATGGGCGACCTGCTGGGCGGCGTGAAGGGCGCGATCGTCAACTTCGTCGTGCGCAAGGTCAAGAAGATGGTCCCGGCCTGGTCGCTGCCCGGCCACACCGGCTTCAAGAAAGTGCTGGCCGAAGGCGCGCGCCTGTCCTTCAAGCCGGTCACGCTCGGTCACGACGACATCGCCTTCCTGCAATACACCGGCGGCACCACGGGCGTGTCGAAAGGCGCCGTCCTGCTGCACAAGAACGTGCTGGCCAACGTGCTGCAGAACGAAGCCTGGTTCGGCCCCTCGCTCTCGAACGCGACCGCTGGCCGCCAGCTCGAATTCATGTGCGCGCTGCCGCTGTACCACATCTACGCGCTGACGGTCTGCGCCCTGCTCGGCATGCGCCTGGGCGGCATGAACGTCCTGATCCCGAACCCGCGCGACATGGACGGCTTCATCAAGGAACTGGGCAAGTACAAGATCAACGTCTTCCCGGCCGTGAACACCCTGTACAACGGCCTGGTCAATCAATCGGCATTCGCGAATCTCGACCATTCCAGCTACCTGGTCTGCCCGGGCGGCGGCATGGCCGTGCAGCAGGCGGTGGCCGACAAATGGCTGAAAATTACCGGCTGCCCGATCGTCGAGGGCTATGGCCTGTCCGAGACTTCGCCGGTGGTCACCGCCAACCGCTGCGACATCAGCGACTTCACGGGCACCATCGGCCTGCCGCTGCCTTCGACCGAGGTGCTGATCCTCGGCGAAGCGGACCAACCTGTCCCGTTCGGCCAGTCCGGCGAAATCGCCGTGCGCGGCCCGCAGGTGATGGCTGGCTACTGGAAGCGCGACGACGAGACCGCCAAGGTCATGACGGCGGATGGTTTCCTGAAGACCGGCGACATCGGCATCATGGACGAGAAGGGCTACACCCGCATCGTCGACCGCAAGAAGGACATGATCATCGTCTCGGGCTTCAACGTCTACCCGAACGAAGTCGAGAACGTGGTCGCCTCGCATCCGGGCGTGCTGGAAGTGGCCTGCGTCGGCGTGCCGGATAAGCACTCGGGCGAAGCCGTGAAGCTGTACGTGGTGAAGAAGGACCCGAAGCTGACCGCCGAAGACCTGCTGCATTTCTGCAAGGACGAACTGACCGGCTACAAGCGTCCGCGCCACATCGAGTTCCGCGACACGCTGCCGAAGACCAACGTCGGCAAGATCCTGCGCCGCGAACTGCGGGACGAGAAGCAGACGGCTTGAGGAACGGTTGGAATAGGAAACGCAAAACCGGCACGGTGTGAGGACCCCGTGCCGGTTTTTTTATGACGCTCCAGCTCGCGCCGGCGCCGGTCAGGCGGCGCGCTTCCTCCTGCGCAGGGCGACGCCGGCCAAGCCCAGGCCCAGCAGGGCCAGCGAGCCCGGCTCGGGAACGGCGTTCGCGTTGCCGGCGTCAAAGCTGATCTGGTAATCGAAATAATTAATCCAGTCGACCCAGTCGCCACCTGCCGGGTAATCGTCGCGGATGCTGAGGCCGATATTGCCATCCGCGAGGATCGATGCCAGTTCCGCATCGGTCAGGGTGGCGGAGGTGGAGAAGGTGATGTTGTGGCCCGGTGCCGCATCGGTCGGGTGGTCCCAGCGATCGTCGTCGGTATTTCCGTTCAGCATCCAGCCGAGGTCCACGCTTTCCAGCATCAGGAGCAGGTTCGCATCGCTCTCGTCGAAGTCGCCATTGAAGGTGATCGAGATGACGCCGTTCGAGAACTTGTTGTAGGGCGCGATGGCCGTGCTGACGTCGACGTTGTCCGAGAGCGTCCAGAACGGCGGCAGGGAAGGCGATGCCAGGCTGCCACTGAAGGTCAGGGGCACGGCGCTGGCAGCGCCGGAAAGCAGGGCAAACGCGAACGGTACGGCAAATTTGATTTTCTTGAACATGGAATTCCCCAGTTGGATGCGTTAACGACTTATGGTTATTGTTGCGTTATCGAACTAGCAAGAAGAATGCCAGACCAGTGCCGAAACGCAAGCCTTTGTATTTACGGGGAAATTATTTCCTTACTTCACTCATTGCGCATTGCACTGTAAAGACAGTCGACAATCCACGGTCATCCCATCAAGGAAGGCGCATGGCGGCGCTGCGTAGTAGCGGATCGTCCTAGGCGCCTCGAACCCGGGCGACACCGGCGTCGACCCTGAAAGCGTCGAGGACCGACTGCGCCGTGCATGCATCGCGCACATCGTCGAGCGCCATGAACTGCGCCGTGCTCGCGGCCGGCGTCAGGTCGATCAGCATGTACCCGCGCCGGTCGCTGCGGCCATACAGGATGTGCGAATTGCGCTCGACGTTTTCCGCAGTGCGCGCCTGCGGCCGCGAGCTGGAGGTGACCGAGGTGCCACAGAACTCGGCCGCAACGATCGGGTTCGTTTTCGACACCGGCCGCGCGACATCGCGCCGTAGCTCGGCCGCGTAGAAGGTGTGGACGTCGCCCGAGAGCACCAGCGGATTGCGGGCGCGGCTTGTCGCCAGGGTGTCGAGCAGGCGCCGGCGCGCGGCCGGATAACCATCCCAGCCATCGGTCCAGAAGCGGCCATCGTCGGGCGAGCGCACCGGCACGCCGCTCGACTGCGCCATCAGGGTCTGCTGCGCCAGGATGTTCCAGCGCGCCCGCGACGACGACAAACCCTGCGCCAGCCAGGCTTCCTGCTCCAGCCCCAGCATTGTCCGCCGCGGATCGCGCAGCTCGGCGCAGGCGCGCGCCAGCACCACGTTCGAACCGCCGCGGCCGGGTTTCGAACAGGCGAGGGGAGAGCGGTACTGGCGGCTGTCGAGCAGGTGGAAGCGCGCCAGCCGGCCCCAGTCATGGCGCTGGAACATGCGCAGCGCGCCGAAACTGCGCGGTGCCGGCAGGCGCAGCGGCATGTGTTCATAGAATGCCTGGTAAGCCGCGGCGCGGCGTGCCGCGAAATCCGGCGCCAGCCGCTCGTCGACGTCGCCTGCGTAATCGTTGGCGACCTCATGGTCGTCCCAGGTCACGATCCAGGGCGCGGCGCGGTGCGCGGCCTGCAGGTCCGGGTCGCTCTTGTACTGCGCATAGCGGGCGCGGTAGTCGGCCAGCGTGAACGACTCGTGCGAGCGCACCGCGCGCGGCGGATGGCGCAGCTGGTAGGGTCCCCATTCATAGATGTAGTCGCCGAGGAAAGCGACCAGGTCGGGCGCGGCCTGGGCGATGTGGCGGTGCGCCGCATAGTGGCCGAATTCCCAGTGCTGGCAAGAGGCTACCGCCAGTTTCAGCCGGGTCGGCATGATGTCCATGGCGGGCGCGGTGCGCGTGCGGCCGACCGGACTGACCGCGTCGCCCAGCATGAAGCGATACCAGTACCAGCGGTCCGGCTTCAGGCCGGTCGCATCGACGTGCACGCTGTGGGCCAGGGCAGGGGAGGCGGTGGCGCTGCCTTTCGCTGCGATCTTGCGGAAGGCCTCGTCCTCGGCCACTTCCCAGCGCACGGTGAGGGCGAGCGGCGGCGCCGAGGCCGCGTCCAGCGGATCGGACAGGATGCGCGTCCACAGGATCACCGCGTTGGGCAGCGGTGAACCCGAGGCGACCCCAAGCGAAAACGGGTAAGAGGAACCGGCCGCGCCGGCGCTGGCAGTGAAACCGAGGCCGGTGCCGGCCGCGGCGGTAAGGCGCGCCGCGTCGAGCAGGAAAGTCCGACGCGCCTCGTGCATGGTTTATTGCTGGTGCGAGATCAGCGACTCCAGCGGCGGCAGCTGGCGCGGCTTGCGGTCCGGGCCGGTGGCGACGTAGGTCAGGGTCGCTTCGGTGACCTTGACGATGTTCGACTGCAGGCGGTTGCGCTCGGCATAGACCTCGACGTAGACCGTGATCGACGTGTTGCCAACCTTGACGATATCGACGTAGAACGACAACAGGTCGCCCACAAAAACAGGGTTCTTGAACA
The DNA here is from genome assembly GCA_003520365.1 of Massilia sp. Lineage (GTDB taxonomy): Bacteria > Pseudomonadota > Gammaproteobacteria > Burkholderiales > Burkholderiaceae_D > Telluria > Telluria haematophila. Next base: position 16,728 of record DOUW01000306.1, on the reverse strand, counting down.
GGAAGGAGTTGACCGCGATGGTGGCCACGCGGCCATTCGCGCGGCGGGTGGCCGGCAGCGAGCCGGCGATGTCGACCTGGGCCATGATCCAGCCGCCGAAGACGTCTCCGTAGACGTTGGCGTCCGGCGGCCCCGGCATCACGCGCAGCTGCGGGATTTTCCCTTCAGGCAGGCGGTTGGTCGGGGCGGCATTGTTTTCTGGCGTGGTCATCTTGTTTTTCCGTGAAAAGCTACAATCGTCCCGAATTGAACCATAAATCCCGGACCCCTGCCATGCGACGCTCCTCCACCAGTTCCCTCCCGCCGCCCGATAACAAGGACCGGCAACGCACCGACTGGGCCACGCTGCGCACCCTGTTTCCCTACCTCTGGGTCTATAAATGGCGCGTGATCGCCGCGCTCGGCGCGCTGATCGGCGCCAAGATGGCCAACGTCGGCGTGCCGCTCGTGCTCAAGCAATTGATCGACCAGCTCGCCATCGATCCGGCGCATCCGCAAGCCCTCCTGGTGCTGCCGGTCGGCGCCCTGATCGCCTATGGCCTGCTGCGCCTGTCGACCACGGTGTTCACCGAGCTGCGCGAATTCCTGTTCGCGCGCGTCACCCAGCGCGCGGTGCGCACCATTGCCCTGAAAGTGTTCCGCCACCTTCATGCGCTGTCGCTGCGTTTTCACCTGAACCGCCAGACCGGCGGCATGACGCGCGATATCGAACGCGGCACGCGCGGCGTGAATTCGCTGATCTCGTATTCCCTGTTCAACGTGCTGCCGACCCTGGTCGAGATCACGCTGGTGCTTGGCTACCTGGTGTTCAACTACGACATCTGGTTCTCCATCATCACCGCCGGCGCGCTGATCACCTACATCACCTTCACCGTCGTCGTCACCGAATGGCGCACCCACTTCCGCCGCACGATGAACGAGCTCGACTCGAAGGCCAACACCAAGGCCATCGATTCGCTGCTGAACTACGAGACGGTGAAATACTTCGGCAACGAGGACTACGAAGCCAAGCGCTACGACCAGGGCCTGCAACACTACGAAAACGCCGCGGTGCGCTCGCAGACCTCGCTGTCGGTGCTGAACACCGGGCAGTCGCTGATCATCGCCACCGCCGTGACGCTGATCCTGTGGCGCGCGACCGAAGGCGTCATCGCCGGCACCATGACCCTGGGCGACCTGGTGCTGGTGAACTCGTTCATGATCCAGCTGTACATTCCGTTGAACTTCCTGGGCGTGATCTACCGCGAGATCAAGCAGGCGCTGGCCGACATGGAGCGCCTGTTCGGCCTGCTCGACCAGAACCGCGAGGTGGCCGACGCACCAAGTGCGCAGCCGCTGGTCACGAAGGGCGCGCGCGTCGAGTTCTCGCACGTCGAGTTCAGCTACGAGGCCAAGCGCCAGATCCTGTTCGACGTCGACTTCGCCATTCCCGCCGGGACCACCACGGCCGTGGTCGGCCACAGCGGCTCGGGCAAGTCGACCCTGTCGCGCCTGCTGTTCCGCTTCTACGACGTGAACAAGGGAGCGATCAGCATCGACGGCCAGGACATCCGCAACGTGACCCAGGAGTCGCTGCGTTCCCACATCGGCATCGTGCCCCAGGATACGGTGCTGTTCAACGACACCATCGAGTACAACATCGCCTATGGGCGGCCGGGCGCGAGCAGGGAAGACATCGTGGCGGCGGCGCGCGCGGCCTCGATCCACGAGTTCATCGAGAGCCTGCCGGATGGCTACGCGACCATGGTCGGCGAGCGCGGCTTGAAACTCTCTGGCGGGGAGAAGCAGCGGGTGGCGATTGCGCGCACCTTGTTGAAGAATCCGGCGATCCTGATCTTCGACGAGGCGACCTCCGCGCTGGATTCGAAGTCGGAGCAGGCGATCCAGGCGCAGTTGAAGGAGATTGCGAAGAGCCGCACGACGCTGGTGATTGCGCACCGGCTGTCGACGATCGCGGATGCGCAGCAGATCATCGTGCTCGACCACGGGAAGATCGTGGAGCGCGGCACGCACGGCAGTTTGCTGGCGGCGCGCGGGTTATACGCGCAGATGTGGGAGCGCCAGTTGGCGCGGCCGGACGAGGAGTTGGCGTCGCCGCCGTTGGAGTTGCAGGGGGAGTGAGTTTCGGGACGTGGCGCTGTTGCGTGGGCCGTTATCGGTGTTCTTGATCCGCGTGGGCACGAGTGCCCACCCTACGGTCACCGTTATCGGCGAGTTCATACGAAACCCGTTTGCGGTCACCGCTAACGGCGAGATCATACGAAACCCGGATACGTAACGTGTCCCGTAGGGTGGGCACTCGTGCCCACGCGGATTCAACCGACCACGAACAGAACACGCAACAGCGCCACTAGCGCATCAATACGTGCTGAACATCCGCTGAATCTCGCGCGTACTGTTCGTCCTGGTCAGCGCCAGCATCAGCAAAATACGCGCCTTCTGCGGCGACAAATTATCCCCCGCCACGAAATCCAGCTCATCGTCATTCGCCTCGCCATTCCTCGCCACGATGCCCTGGCCGACGCGGCTGGAACGCACGATGACCACGCCCTTCTTGCGCGCGGCGCTCAAGGCGGGACGCACCTTCGCCGGCAGCGAGCCGTTGCCCACGCCCGCATGCACCAGGCCTTTCGCGCCCGAGGCCACCAGCGCCTCGACCGCCACCGGCCCCACGTTCGCGTGCGCATAGGCGACTTCCACCTGCGGCAGGATCGACAGGTTCGTCACGTCGAATTCCGTCTCCGTCGTGTGCTTGCGCGTCGGCTGGCGATAGAAATAGGGCTTGCCGCCCTGGATGTAGCCCAGCATGCCCAGGTCGCTCGCCTTGAAGGTGTCGGCGGTCGTCGTGTTGGTCTTGGTGACGTCGCGCGCGGCCTGGATCTGGTCGTTCATCGCGACCAGCACGCCGCGGCCGACGGCTTCCTGCGAACCGGCCAGCACCACCGCGTTGTACAGGTTGATCGGACCGTCGGCCGAGAGGGCGGTGGATGGGCGCATCGAGCCCACCACCACCACCGGCTTGTTGCTCTTGACGACCAGGTTCAGGAAGTAGGCCGTTTCTTCCAGCGTGTCGGTGCCGTGGGTGATGACGATCCCGTCCACGTTCCGCTGCGCCAGCAGGGTGTTGACGCGCTTGGCCAGCGCCAGCCAGTGCTCGTTGCCCATGTTCTCGCTGGCGATCTGGAACACCTGCTCGCCGCTGACGTTGGCGACCTTGGTGATTTCCGGGACCGCCGCGATCAGCGCCTGCACGCCGACCGTAGCGGCGGTGTAGCCGACGGTCGTGGTGCTGGTCGCGCCGGTGCCGGCAATCGTGCCGCCGGTGGCGAGGATGGTCACGTTCGGCTTCGAAGTGGTCTTTACCTCGGCCTGGGTCTGGGCCTGCGCCGCCAGGGCAACGCAGAACAGGAACCCGAACAGCGCGGCGGCCGAGCGGGCGGTTTTCTGGAACAGCATGCTATTTTCTCCTTAAACTGGGCGTCCCGAAGCTGCTTACAGCTTCTTGTAGACGACGCCTTCTTTCATCACAAACTTGACCTGCTCGAGCAGTTTCACGTCGCGCAGCGGGTCGCCGTCCACCGCCACGATGTCGGCCGCGAAGCCCGGCTCGACCAGGCCCAGGCGTTGCGGCTGGTCGAGCAGGGTGGCGGCGTGGATGGTGGCCGCGCGGATGGCCTCGATCGGCGTCATGCCGGCTTCGACCATGTAGCCGAACTCCTTCGCGTTCTCGCCGTGCGGGAAGACGCCGGCGTCGGTGCCGAAGGCGATCTTGACGCCGGCTTTATGGGCGCGGGCGAAGGTGGCCTGCAGCTGCGGGCCGATCGCCGTCGCCTTCGGGCGCACCAGGGCCGAATAATAGTTCGGGTCCTTGGCCTTGTCGGCGACGTAGCGGCCGGCCGAGATGGTCGGCACGTACCAGTGGCCGGTCTTCTTGAACAGGCCCACGGTCTCGTCGTCCATCAGGGTGCCGTGCTCGATCGAGTCGACGCCGGCGCGCAGGGCGCGCTTCATGCCTTCGGCGCCGTGCGCGTGGGCGGCGACGCGGAAGCCGTAATCCTTGGCGGTGCTGACGATGGCCTTCAGCTCGTCCTCGGTGTACTGCGAGTTCTGGCCGCTGGCGGCCTGGCTCAGCACGCCGCCGGTGGCGGTGATCTTGATCAGGTCCGCGCCTTCCTTGTAGCGCTGGCGCACGGCCTGGCGGCCTTCTTCCGGGCTGTCGATCACGCCTTCCTGCGGGCCTGGGGTGCCGAGCTTCTCGCTCAGGAAGTGCGACAGGTTGTTGGTCGGATCGGCATGGCCGCCGGTGGTGGCGATCGATTTACCGGCGGTGAACATGCGCGGGCCGGGAATCGCGCCGGCCGCGATCGCGCGCTTGAGCGATACGTTCAGGCCATCCTGCGCGCCGAGGTCGCGCACGGTGGTGAAGCCCGCCATCAGGGTGCGCTCGGCGTATTTGACGGAGCGGAAGGCCATGTCGGCCGGGTCGGCGGTCAGGCGGTCGCGGTAGGAATCGACCACAGGCTGGGTTTCGCTGGTGAGGTGCACGTGCATGTCGATCAGGCCCGGCAGGCAGGACTTGGTCGACAGGTCGATGCGGTCCGGGCCCGACGCGGCGGACCCCGTCGGTCCGATTTGATGGTGCCGTCCTCGATCACGATGCTGACGCGTTCGCGCCAGGTGCCGCTCTTGACGTCGAGCAGGCGGCCGCAATCGACCGTCTGGGTGGCGGCGTGCGCGCCGTTCAGGGAAAGCAGCAAACCTGCCGCGACCAGCTGTTTCATCTTGTTCTCCTCCATGCTTTTCTTGTGATGTGATGAAAAAAAGGCCTCCCATCGCTGGAAGGCCTCGGTAGTACTGTGTCCGCGGCTAGCGCAGCGGCGATGTGGCGACGTCCTTGTGCGGCACGGGCTTCTCCAGGTCGCCCTCCCACTTCGCCACCACGGCGGTGGCGATGCCGTTGCCGATCACGTTGGTGGCCGAGCGCGCCATGTCCAGGAAGTGGTCGATGCCCAGCAGGAGCAGCAGGCCCGCTTCCGGGATGTTGAACTGGGCCAGCGTCGCGGCGATCACGACCAGCGAGGCGCGCGGCACGCCGGCCATACCCTTCGAGGTCAGCATCAGCACCAGCATCATCATGATCTGGGTCGACAGCGGCAGTTCGATGCCGTAGGCCTGGGCGATGAACACGGCGGCGAAGGTGCAGTACATCATCGAGCCGTCCAGGTTGAACGAGTAACCGATCGGCAGCACGAACGCGGCCAGGCGGTTCTTGACGCCGAAGCGCTCCAGACCTTCCAGGGTCTTCGGGAAAGCAGCTTCCGAGGAGGCGGTCGAGAAGGCGAGGATGGTCGGTTCCTTCAGTTCCGAGACCAGGCGCAGCACGCGCGGGCCGAGGAAGGCCATGCCGATCAGGATCAGCACGATCCACAGCAGGATGATGCCGAGGTAGAACTCGGCCATGAAGATGCCGTAGGTGGACAGCACGCCCAGGCCGCTCTTGGCGACGATGCCGGCGACTGCCGCGAACACGGCGATCGGCGCGAAGTTCATCACGTAGCCGGTGACCTTCAGCATAATGTGGGCGATGCCGTCGACGGCATCGATCAGCGGCGTGGCGCGGGCGCCGACCGCGGCGGCGGCGGTGCCGAAGAAGACCGAGAACACGACGATCTGCAGGATCTCGTTCTTGGCCATGCCGTCGACGATCGAGGCCGGGATCAGGTGGGTGATGAATTCCTTCAGCGTCAGGCCGGTGGTGACGATGTCGGTCTTGGCATCGACCGGCGGCGCCATGCCGGCCAGGAACATCGCGTCGCCCGGACGGAACAGGTTCACCAGGATCAGGCCCAGCGACAGCGAGATGACGGATGCGATCACGAACCAGCCCAGCGCCTTGACGCCGATGCGGCCGACTTCCTTGGCGTCGCCCATCTTGGCGATGCCGACCACCAGGGTCGAGAACACCAGCGGCGCGATGATCATCTTGATCAGGCGGAGGAACATGGTCGTCACCAGCGCCAGGGTGTCGGCGAAGCCTTTGGCGTCGTCCATGGTGGTATTGGCGACATAGCCGACGACAACGCCGAGCGCGAGGCCGATCAGGATGTAAGTGGTGAGGCGGTTTCGATTGTTCATGTGCTTCCTGTGGTCGACCTGCGTTCTATCCGCGCACGCCGGAATTCGTGGTCCTGGCGCCGGCGGGCTGGGGCAAAATGGGGGTGCTTCTGCGTGCGAACGGAATTCGTTCTGATTATCCTGGCAAGTTCCGCAGTATCCTAGGCACTGTTAGTGCTGTCAAGCACGCCCAAGGGCTTGAAACGATTGGTAAACATGATTGAAATAGACAAGGTCAGCAAGTGGTACGGCGACTTCCAGGTGCTCGCCGAATGCAGCACGCAAGTGGCGCGCGGCGACGTGGTGGTGGTGTGCGGTCCCTCCGGCTCGGGCAAGTCGACCCTGATCAAGACCGTCAACGGCCTCGAGCCCGTCCAGCAGGGCAGCATCCGCGTCGACGGCGTGCTTGTTACCGATCGCAAGACCGACCTGCCGAAGCTGCGCGCCAAGATCGGCATGGTGTTCCAGAACTTCGAACTCTTCCCCCACCTGTCGGTACGCGACAACCTGAGCCTGGCCCAGGTCAAGGTGCTCGGCCGCTCCAAGGACGAGGCGCTCGAGCGCGGCCTGGCCTACCTCGACCGCGTCGGCCTGCTGGCGCACCAGGACAAGTATCCGAACCAGCTCTCCGGCGGCCAGCAGCAGCGCGTCGCGATCGCGCGCGCGCTGGCGATGGACCCGGTGGCGATGCTGTTCGACGAACCGACCTCCGCCCTCGACCCCGAGATGATCGGCGAAGTGCTGGACGTGATGGTGGGTCTCGCGCAGGACGGCATGACCATGATGGTGGTGACCCACGAGATGGGCTTCGCGCGCAAAGTCGCCGACCGCATCGTCTTCATGGACCACGGCCGCATCGTCGAGGACACCCCGAAGGACGCCTTCTTCACCGCCCCGCAATCCGCCCGCGCCCGCGAGTTCCTCAATAAGATCATCCATTAAGGCGTAGGGTGGGCACTCGTGCCCACGCTGTCTAACCGCTCGATACCACGCAACGCTTGCGGTTTCGTAGGGTGGGATCTCGATCCCACGCCGTCTCACCCTCGGATTCAACGCGCTGGTTGCCAACATGGCCACACTCCGCCAGTAGAGCGGACCAGCGCGCGCTCTCGCCCGCCATGCAGGTAAAATATCGCCGTCCGCAATCCGAGAGCCGCCATGTCCACCACCATCGAGACCCCGCAATCCATCACCATCACCCGCCCCGACGATTGGCACCTGCACCTGCGCGACGGCGCGGCGCTGGCCAGCGTGCTGCCGCATACCGCACACCAGTTCGCGCGCGCGATCGTGATGCCGAACCTGAAACCCCCGGTCACCACCGCCGCTGACGCCGCCGCCTACCGCGACCGCATCCTGGCCGCGCTGCCGGAAGGCATGCGGTTCGAGCCCCTGATGACGCTGTACCTGACCGACAACACCGACCCGGACGAGATCCGCCGCGCCCAGGACACCGGCTTCATCCACGCCGTGAAGCTCTACCCGGCGGGCGCCACCACCAANNCTGCTGGTGCACGGCGAAGTCACCGACAACGACATCGACCTGTTCGACCGCGAAGCCGTCTTCATCGAGCGCGTAATGCGCCCGCTGCGTAAAGACCTGCCGGCCCTGAACATCGTGTTCGAGCACATCACCACCAAGGACGCGGCCCAGTACGTGGCCGAAGCCGAAGGCCCGATCGCGGCGACCATCACCGCCCACCACCTGCTGTACAACCGCAACGAGATCTTCCGCGGCGGCATCCGCCCGCACTACTACTGCCTGCCGGTGCTGAAGCGCGAAGAGCACCGCCTGGCGCTGGTGACGGCCGCCACCAGCGGCGACGAGCGATTCTTCCTCGGCACCGACTCGGCCCCGCACGCCATCAACGCCAAGGAAACCAGCTGCGGCTGCGCCGGCTGCTACACCGCGCTGCACGCGATGGAGCTGTACACGCAAGCGTTTGCCGACGCCGGCGCACTCGACAAACTGGAAGCCTTTGCCAGCTTCAATGGCCCGGCCTTCTACGGCCTGCCGCGCAACGAGGGCACGATTACCCTGACCCGCGAGACCTGGACCCTGCCGGAAACGGTGCCGATGGGCAGCGCCCGCCTGGTGCCGCTGAACGCCGGCGAGCAGATCCACTGGAAGATGGTGTAAGGCCGGACGATGCTTGCGCAGATCGACTGGTCCCGCCCCTGGTACGACGCGGTGCGTCCCGCCTTCGAGCGCTTGCAGCTCGACGACGAGGCGTTTGTCGCCGCCTTCAACCGCAACGCGGCAAGCCTGGCCCTGCGCAACCATCGTGATCTACCCATCGCCTTCGTGCCGCAGGAATCGCTGCCGGAAGGGACTGCCTATGAAGCCTTCATCAGCGCCACCGGCGGCGTGCCCACGCGCGACAACCTGCACGACTTCTTCAATGGCCTGGTGTGGCAGACCTTCCCGGCCATCAAACGCCAGCTGAACGCCCTGCAGGCGGCGCAGATCGAAGCCGCCGGCGGGGTAGGGCAGTCGCGCGGTGCGGCGCGCGACGCCGCCACCATCTTCGACGAGAACGCGGCCCTGCTGGTGGTGCGCGCTTCGAGCCCGGGACGCGAGCTGGTCGACGAGCTGCGCGCCCACTGCTGGGACGCCGCCCTGTTCGAGAAGCGCGGCATGTTCGGCCGCGACGCCCAGTTGTGGTTGTTCGGCCACGCGCTGATGGAAAAGCTGGTCGCGCCGCGCAAGGCCATCACCGCGCACACGCGCGTGGTGTTCGCCGACGACGCCTATTTTGCGCTGTCGCCGGAC
>DOUW01000306.1:0-7706 GCA_003520365.1 Massilia sp. | reverse complement strand
AGCTTCACGCCGCTGCCGGTGCTGGGCGTGCCCGGCTGGTGGCCGGAGCAGGACGCCGCCTTCTACGCCGACACGAGCGTGTTCCGTCCCAAGCGGGTGGCGCCATGAGCGCCCAGGTCCGCTGGGGCATTCTCGGCACCGGCAAGATCGCGCGCGCCTTTGCCACCGCCCTGCGCGACGTGCCCGGTGCGCAGCTGGCGGCGGTCGCTTCGCGCAGCCTCGACAAGGCCGAGGCCTTCGCCGCCGAATTCGGCGCCGCTGCCGCCTTTGGCGCCTACGAGGAGCTGGCGGCAAGCGACGGCATCGACCTGGTCTACATCGCTACGCCCCACCCGCAGCACGCGGCGAATGCCCTGCTGGTGCTGGGCGCCGGGAAGGGCGCCCTGGTCGAAAAAGCCTTTACGATGAACCGGCGCGAGGCCGAGCAAGTGGTCGCGCTGGCGCGTGCGAACAAGCTGTTCCTGATGGAGGCGATGTGGACGCGCTACCTGCCGTCCCTGCTCGAAGTCAAACGCATCATCGCTTCCGGCGAGATCGGCGAGGTCAGCCAGGTCGTGGCCGACTTCGGCTTCACCGCCAACTTCGGCCCCGAGCACCGGGTCTTCAATCCGGCGCTGGGCGGCGGCGCGCTGCTCGACCTGGGCATCTATCCGCTGTCGATCGCGGCCAGCCTGCTCGGGCCGGTCGCGTCGGTGCAGGCGCAAGCCCGGATGGGCCCGACCGGCGTCGACCTCCAGACCGGCTTCACCTTGGTGCACGAAGGCGGCGGCATGTCGGTCTGCAGTTGCTCCTTCCTGGCGCGCACACCGGGCGAATTGACGGTATCGGGCACCCGCGGCCACGTGCGCATGAACACCATGTTCCACCGCGCCCGCTCGGTGACGGTGGCGCTGGACGACGGCAGCACGCGCACGATCGACACGCCCTACCTCGGCAACGGCTACGTACACGAAGCGATCGAGGCCCAGCGCTGCTTCCAGGCGGGCCTGCTCGAAAGTCCCGATATGACCCAGGACGAGACGCTGGCGCTGTTGAAAGTGATGGACGAGATCCGGCGCCAGATCGGGCTGGTCTACGACGCCGACCGCGCCGTGTAGATTCGCAACGCCGTCCGGCGTATGCATGTTGACAAGAAAATCGGAGGACCGAATACTGGACAGGTTCCCATGCCTGTCCTGTCCGGAGTCCTCCATGTCTGCCCTGCGCGCCACCCTCCTTGCCGCCGCCTTCCTGCTGCCCCTTGCCGCCCAGGCCGAACCCGTTCCCGTCCCCGCCGACAAGCTGGCCTATGTCGGCGACTGGCAGGGCAAGGACATGCGCATCCAGATGGCAAAGGACGGCAAGATCAAGTACAAGCGCGACCGGCCCGGCAAGAACATGGACCTCAGTGTCGACCTGCAGGGTTTTAATGGCGACAACTTCGACATCGGCTGGGGCTTCGTGCGCTCGACCTTTGTCGTCAGCAAGCCGCCGCACCGCGAGGGCGACAAGTGGAAAATGACGGTCGACGGCGTCGAACTGACGCGGGTGGATTGAGAGCGCCTAACAGAACCTCCATGGCAGCGTTGCATCGTCTTGCCGTACAGGCGTACTGTCTTCGACGCTGCGCCTTGCCCTGAAGGTTCTGTTAGGGCTCTAGGCTTGAGATAGCGCTGACGCCGGCGCGACGGCTGAAACCGGATGGCGGCTGCATTGTCTTACCATGCGGCTGGCCCATTCATCGGAGGCTAAATGACGCTGAGCAAGGTCGCTCCCATCCTGCGCATCTTCGACGAAGCAAAGGCGCGCGCATTCTACGTGGATTTCCTCGGCTTCGAGGTCGACTGGGAACACCGCTTCGAGCCGGGCTTCCCGCTCTACCTGCAAATCTCGCGCGGCAGCTGCGTGCTGCACCTGAGCGAACACCATGGCGACTGCTGCTCGGGAGCGGGACTGCGGATCGAAGCCGACGACATCGACGCCTACCACGCCGAGCTGACGGCGCGCGGCCATGGCAACGTCCGGCCCGGCATCGAGGAGATGCCGTGGGGGACACGGGACATGGCGGTGACCGATCCGTTCGGGAACCGGTTGACGTTTACCAGCGCGATCAGCGCGTGAGCGGGCGCGTCGCGGACAGGCTGTCGGTATGCATGATGTTTACCGCGTGGGTTCAAGAACCCACCCTACGCATACCGCGGTCCTGTAGGGTGGGTTCTCGAACCCACGCGGTACGGCGTTCGATCAGGTCGTAGGGTGGACCGGGCCGCGCAAGGCACCTGTGTCCACGCGGTACGGCGTTTGATCGGAGCGTATCGGTATTCATGATGTGTACGGTTGCTCAACCGATGCACAGCGTGGACTCAGGAGTCCACCCTACGAACTTCGCGCAAGATCACGGCAACACCAGCGCGCTGCCTCAGACCTTCAAGAATTCCTCGCGCCCACCCAGCCAGCGCGCAAGGTGCGCATCGACGATGGCAATCGCCTCGGGACTGTCCCGCTCCAGCAGCGCCGCCGCCACGTCGCGTGCATCTTCCACCAGCCACTGGTCGGTCTCCAGGTCCGCAAAGCGCAGCATCGCCTGCCCCGACTGGCGCGCGCCCAGGAATTCGCCCGGCCCGCGGATCTCCAGGTCGCGCCGCGCGATCTCGAAGCCGTCGGTGGTCTCGCGCATCGTCATCAGGCGCTGCTTGGCCACCTGGCCGAGCGGGCTTTGATACAGCAACAGGCAGACGCTGGCCGCCGAACCGCGGCCGACCCGTCCGCGCAGCTGGTGCAGCTGCGACAAACCGAAACGCTCGGCGTGCTCGATCACCATCAGCGAAGCGTTCGGCACGTCCACGCCGACCTCGATGACGGTGGTCGCGACCAGCACGTGCACCTCGCCGGCGGCAAAGGCGTCCATGATCACCTGCTTCTCGGCCGGCTTCAGGCGCCCATGCACCAGGCCGACCTGCAGATCGGGCAGGGCCTCGGCCAGGGTTTCGTAGGTCTCGGTCGCCGTCTGCAGCTGCAGCGCCTCGGATTCCTCGATCAGCGGGCAGACCCAGTAGACCTGGCGCCCTTCGAGCGCGGCCGCGTGCACGCGCTCGATGACTTCATCGCGCCGGTTCTGGTCGATGGCGCGCGTGACGATCGGCGTGCGGCCGGGCGGCAGCTCGTCGATCACCGACACCTCAAGATCGGCGTAATACGTCATGGCCAGGGTGCGCGGGATCGGCGTAGCCGACATCATCAGTTGGTGCGGCACCAGGCCGTCGCTGCCCTTGTTGCGCAGCGTAAGGCGCTGGCCGACGCCGAAGCGGTGCTGTTCGTCGACCAGCACCAGGCCGAGTTTCGCGAATTGCACCGAGTCCTGGATCAGGGCGTGGGTGCCGATCACGAGGTTCGCCTCGCCCGATTCGGCCATCTCGCTGGCCGCCGCCTTTTCCTTCTTCTTGAGACTGCCGGTGAGCCAGGCGACCTTCACGCCGAGCGGCTCCATCCAGGCCGCGATCTTCCTGAAATGCTGCTCGGCCAGGATCTCGGTCGGCGCCATCAGCGCCGCCTGGTAGCCGCTGTCGATCGCCTGCGCCGCCGCCAGCGCGGCGACCACCGTCTTGCCGCTGCCGACGTCGCCCTGCAGCAGGCGCTGCATCGGATAACCTTCGCGCAGGTCGGCGCGGATTTCCTCCACCACGCGCTGCTGGGCATTGGTGAGCTGGAAGGGCAGGGCGCGCAGGAATGCCTCGGACAACGCGCCCACGGCGCGCAGGGTCGGCGCGCCCTTGTCGCGGCGGGCGCGCTGGGCCCGTTTCAGCGACAACTGCTGCGCCAGCAGCTCGTCGAACTTCACGCGCGTCCAGGCCGGATGCGACTTGTCCATCAGCGCGTATTCGTCGGCGTCCTTGGGCGGATAGTGCAGGAGTTTGATGGCCGGCTCGAAGTCGACCAGGCCCAGCTTGCGGCGCACGCTCGGCGGCACGGTGTCGACCCAGTCGACGCGCCGCATGGCATCGGCGATCGCGCGCCGCAGCACAGTCTGCGACAGGCCTTCGCCCGAGGGGTAGACCGGCGTGAGCGAGGTCGGCAGCGGAGCGCCCTCGTTGACCACTTTATAGACCGGATGGACCATCTCGGCCCCGAAGAAGCCGTGCTTTACCTCGGTGCGGGCGCGCACGCGCACCCCTTCGGCCAGCTGCTTGACCTGGCTGCCGTAGAAATTCATGAAGCGCAGCAGGATGTCGCCGCTCTCGTCGGCGATCGTGACCAGCAGCTGGCGCCGCGGTTTCAGGGCGATCTCGTTTTTTGTTACCACGCCCTCGACCTGCGACACATGGCCGCCGCGCAGGCAGGCCTCGCGGATCGGCACGATCTTGGTCTCGTCCTCGTAGCGCATCGGCAGGTGCAGGACCAGGTCCATGTCGCTGCGCAGGCCGAGCTTGGCGAGCTTGCTTTCTGTGGTTTTCGGGGCGGAAGTGGTCTTGGAAGCGGGCATAGATGCGGCAGGTTGGCGTGCATCAGCGTAAAATAGAGGGTTCGCCGCACGCGCTGCAGCCTCTATTGTAAAGCTGCCAGCCCCCATTTTCCCAGAATTGACCAGAATGTACTCGCTTTCCGATTTCGATTTTGAATTGCCGCCCGAGCGCATCGCGCAGCTGCCGCTGCCCGACCGCAGCGCCTCGCGCCTGTTGCAGCTCGACGGCGACCGCATCACCGACCGCCATTTCGCCGACATCGTCGACCAGCTCCAGCCGGGCGACCTGGTGGTGATGAACAATACCCGCGTGCTGAAGGCGCGCTTTTTCGGCGTCAAGGAAACCGGCGGCCAGGTGGAAGTCCTGGTCGAGCGCGTGCTGGACAAGCGCACCGTGCTGGCCCAGGTGCGCGCCTCCAAATCGCCAAAGCCCGGCAACCGCATCCGCCTGGCCGATGCCTTCGACGTTACCGTCGGCGAGCGCGCCGGCGAGTTCTTCACGCTCGCCTTCGAGGGCGACGTGTTCGAGCTGATCGAAGCCCACGGCCGCCTGCCGCTGCCGCCCTACATCGAGCACAACGCCGACGAAGTCGACGAGCAGCGCTACCAGACCGTGTATTCGAAGGAGCCGGGCGCTGTCGCCGCGCCGACCGCCGGCCTGCACTTCGACCAGCCGCTGCTCGACAAGTTGCAGGCGAAGGGCGTGAAACTCGCCTATGTCACCCTGCACGTCGGCGCCGGCACCTTCCAGCCGGTGCGCGTCGAGGATCTGTCCGAGCACAAGATGCACTCCGAGTGGTACACCATCGCGCAGGAGACGGTCGACGCCGTGCGCGCCGCCAGGGCGGCCGGGCGCGACGTGATTGCCGTCGGCACCACGAGCCTGCGCGCGCTGGAGTCGGCCTCGCAGTCGGGCGAACTGGGGGCGGGCAGCGACGACACCGCCCTGTTCATCACGCCGGGCTACCGCTTCAAGACGGTGACGCGCCTGATCACCAATTTCCACCTGCCGAAGTCGACCCTCATGATGCTGGTGTCGGCCTTTGCCGGCTATGAGGAGATCCGCAAGGCCTACGCGCATGCGATCGCCAGCGAATACCGCTTCTTCAGCTATGGCGACGCCATGCTGCTGACCACCACTTCCCGTTAAGAATACCGATGCTCGAATTTACGCTCCTGAAGAAAGACACCAGCGGCCTGTCGCATGCGCGCCGCGGCCGTTTGAAACTCAACCACGGCACCATCGAAACCCCGATCTTCATGCCGGTCGGGACCTATGGCTCGGTCAAGGCGATGGACCCGGTCGAGCTGAAGGAAGTGGGCTCGCAGATCATCCTGGGCAACACCTTCCACCTGTGGCTGCGCCCGGGCACCGAGGTGCTGGATAAATTCGGCGGCCTGCACGGCTTCATGGGCTGGGACAAGCCGATCCTGACCGACTCGGGCGGCTTCCAGGTGTTCTCGCTGGGCGCGATGCGCAAGATCACGGAAGAGGGCGTCACCTTCGCCTCGCCGATCGACGGCTCGCGCAAATTCCTGTCGCCGGAAGTGTCGATGCAGATCCAGCGTTCGCTGAACTCGGACATCGTGATGCAGTTCGACGAGTGCACGCCGTATGAGATCGACGGCCGTCCGGCCACCGCCGAAGAAGCGGCGAAGTCGATGCGCATGTCGCTGCGCTGGGCCCAGCGTTCGATGAACGAATTCAACCGCGGCGAGAATCCGAACGCGCTGTTCGGCATCGTCCAGGGCGGCATGTACGAGCACCTGCGCGACGAGTCGCTGGCGGGCCTGGAAGATATTAACTTCCCGGGCCTGGCGATCGGCGGCCTGTCGGTGGGCGAGCCGAAGGAAGACATGAAGCGCATCCTGGCCCACGTCGGCCCGCGCCTGCCGGAGAACAAGCCCCACTACCTGATGGGCGTCGGCACCCCCGAGGACCTGGTGGAAGGCGTGGCCAACGGCGTCGACATGTTCGACTGCGTGATGCCGACCCGGAACGCGCGCAATGGCTGGCTGTTCACCCGTTTCGGCGATGTGAAGATCAAGAACGCGCGTTACAAGGACGATACCGCGCCGCTGGACGAATCCTGCACCTGCTACTGCTGCAAGAACTTCTCGCGCGCCTACTTGCATCACCTGCACCGCTCGAACGAGATCCTGGGTGCGCGTTTGAACACCATCCACAACCTGCACTACTACCTGAACCTGATGCAGGAGATCCGCGACGCGATCGATGCGGATGGCTTCCATGCGTTCCGCCTGCAGTTCAACGCGGACCGGGCGCGCGGGGTGTAATCGGTGCGCGGCTGTGCTGCTGCTGGTTGAACGCGTGGGCACAGGGGCGCCCACNNCACCCTACGCGGTTCCGGCCGGTGGCCTGGATGGTTGTAGGGTGGGCGCCCCGTGCCCACGCGGTCAACGCACGTTTGCGGGGCCATGGAAAAAAAGCGGCGCCTCGGCGCCGCTTTGTCGTTTACTCCGCCGCGCGATAGCGCTCGAGCCAATGCGCATACGGCGCCGGCAGCGTCCACGACGGCTTGTCCAGGCCCAGCGCCTTGGCCGCCGCATACGGGTAATGCGGATTGCCCAGGTGCGCGCGGCCGATCATCACCAGGTCCATCTGGCCATCGGCCACGACGCGGTTGGCGACCGCCGGCGAGTCGATGTTCCACGACGACGCTACTGGAATGCCCGCTTCGCGCTTGACGCGCTCGGCGATCGGCGCCAGGAAGCCCGAGGCCCAGGGAATGTTCGCGTCCGGGGTCGAGAAGCCGACGCTGACGTTCAGCAGGTCCAGGCCGCCGGCGCGGAACTGGCGCGTCAGTTCGATCGATTCCGCCAGCGTCTCTTCGTCGCGGCCGTCGAACTCGATCACGCCGAAGCGCGCCGTCAGCGGGAAGCGCTCGGGCCAGACGGCGCGCACCGCCGCCAGGGTCTCGAGCAGGAAGCGGCTGCGGCCGGCGAGGTCGCCGCCGTATTCGTCGGTGCGTTGATTGGCGTGGACCGAGAAGAAGCTCTGGCCGAGGTAGCCGTGCGCGAAGTGCAGCTCCAGCCATTCGAAGCCGGCCTCCAGGGCGCGCCGTGCGGCGGCGACGAAGTCGGCCTTCACGCGCTCGATGTCGGCGATGGTCATCGCTTGCGGCACCTGCGGCAGGTTGGCGCCAAAGGCGACGGCGGACGGCGAGATGGTGTCCCAGCCGCGCGGGTCGCCGGCTGGGATGTGGTCGTCGCCTTCCCAGGGACGCTGGGCGCTGGCCTTGCGGCC